>DASZFH010000112.1:0-5571 GCA_035939985.1 Candidatus Dormiibacterota bacterium | reverse complement strand
AGACCCGGGTGGCCCAGCCCGACCCGGTTGCCCAGCCTGACCCCGTCGCGCAGGGGGAGCCCGCGATCAAGTACCGCGTCGCAACCCCCAAACCTGTGGCTAAGGTCGACTCGGCGGCGGACGACGAGATGCAGGCGGAAGGCGAAGGTCACGATCCCGCCAGTGCCAAACCGAAGGTCAAAGCGCCGACCGACGCCACCGATACCTCCGCAGACACTGCTGATACCGCCGGATCCAAACCAACCGACACCGCAACGCCAACCGACACCGCAACGCCAACCGACACCGCCGCCGCCAAGCCTACGGATACCGCCGGCGCCAAACCTACCGACACAGCCACCAGCACCCCGACCGATACAGCTCCGGTCGAGCCTGGCGGAGGAGGCGAGGGAGGGTTTTTTGACGGCCTGGGCGGCCGCCTCTCCCGCCTCAAGGGAATGGGAGGAAGCGCCCTCAAATGGGGCGGGCGCGCCCTCGGCGCATGGGGTTCCTACAACCAGTTCAAGCAGATGCGCTCGGAGGGACACGGCTGGGGGGAATCGGCTCTGACCGCGGTCTCAAGCTTCGGCGGGATGGAAATGGCGGGCCAGCTGATGAAGGGTTCGCCCAAGGGCGGCGCCATCGACATGGCCATCAACCTGGCCAACCTGGGCCTCCACGCGGCGGGCGCGCCCCAGGGCGTGACCGATGTCAGCAGCACGGTGGCTTCCGCCACCCCCTCATCCTTCATCACCTCGCTTGTTGGCACCGGCGCACGCTCCTGGTACAACATCGGCAAAGGCATAGTTACCGGCGACGGGAGCGGCATCGACAGCGTGGTCAAGGACATGCAGCAGGGCAAGGCCGGAGCGCCGCTTCAGGGCTATGCGCTGATGACCGAACTGGCGACCGAGCTGATGCCCCACCCCAAGGACGCGGCCGGTTGGGCCAACCTGGTGACCAACCCGATGGGA
Source organism: Candidatus Dormiibacterota bacterium (assembly GCA_035939985.1). Lineage (GTDB taxonomy): Bacteria > Chloroflexota > Dormibacteria > Dormibacterales > Dormibacteraceae > DASZFH01. The sequence continues at coordinate 4,618 of DASZFH010000112.1, read as the reverse complement.
GCGATGGTGGAGGACGTGATCAAGGATCCCGACAAAGCCGAAGCCGCGATCATGAAGGTCCCCGACCCGCCAACCAGCATGAAATGGTTGCAGGACGCCGGGAACGATTTAGGCGACAAGGCTTCCAAGCTGGTCAACGAGGATATTCCCGCCGCCAAGCAGGCTCTGACGGATAAGGCCGCCGAGGTTGCCGAGGATTACAACCAGGCTCACGACTACGTCGATAAGAAGGCGGATGAGATCAAGAAGGAGGTCACCGAGGACCTGCCCGCGGCGGCCAAGGAAAAAGCGGGCGAGGTGGTCGATTACGCCAAGGACAAGTACGGTGCGGCCACCGACTACGCGTCCGAGCAGGCGGACAAGCTGAAGTCCACATGGGATTCCGTCACCGACTGGTAGTCCCTTCACCCGCACTCAGCCCTGATCTAAGGCTTAAGAAAAGGGGCTGGCGCAAGCTGGTGTTACGGTCTAATATGGGCACTCACAGGAGGAGCGCGGCCACCGTGCGGTCGCCTCGGGGTCCTGGAAACGGTCAGGAGGGGGAGAGAGGAACATGAGAGGGTTTTCGAATAAGTGGCGCCGAGCTCTGCCAGCCATTGCTGGCGCCGTTCTACTGTCGGCTGTGAGCGGAGGGTTGGCAACTGCCCCCCTAGCGGCCCTCGCGGGGACTGGGACCTGCGCAACCGCCACCGGAGTCACTGAGACCTCCGGCCCGGCTTCGGGTCAACTCGATACCTCCTGGACTACCAACGGTAATTGCCCTTTCTACGCCCTCTACGCCTATTCCTACACCGGGACACCGAGCGAGGTGGTTACGGCTAACCAAGGCAACCTCGAAATCGGAGGCCTTACTCCTGGGGCTGAGTATGTGACCACGGTCATAGGCTACGACGGCAGCGCCTGGGGTCCAGCCTGGGCGGGCTGGTCGGGGTGGGCTCAGGCCACGGCAACCCCCACCCCAAGCCCGACTCCCACCCCACCGCCGCCGACTAACCCAAATTTGGGTCCCAACGTTCACATCTTCAACCCCTCGATGTCCAACAGCTCCATCCAGTCGACCTTGGACAGCGTTTTCAATGCTCAACAATCGAACCAGTTCGGCAGCCGCCGGGATGCCCTGCTCTTCATGCCGGGCAGCTACAACGTGACTGCCAACATCGGCTTCAACACCTCGATCATGGGGCTGGGTTTGAATCCGGACGCGACCCACATCACCGGCAACGTGGTGACAGATGCTCAGTGGTTCGGGGGCAACGCCACGCAAAACTTCTGGCGCTCGGCCTCCAACCTAGAGCTGACCCCATCCGGCGGAACTGAGACGTGGGCGGTTGCCCAAGCCGCGCCGTTCCGACGCATGGATGTGCAAGGCAATTTGAACCTCTACCCCAGCCCGCCCGGCAACGGCTGGGCCAGCGGCGGCTATATCTCCGACTCGCGGGTCACCGGTCAGGTCAACTCAGGCTCGCAACAGCAGTGGTTCTCCCGCAACAGCCAGTTCGGAAGCTGGAATGGGGCCAATTGGAACATGGTCTTCGCCGGAGTCCAGGGCGCTCCCAGCAACACCTTCCCCAATCCGCCCTGGACGACGCTCGCCCAGACCCCGGTGAGTCGCGAAGAACCCTTCCTCTACGTGGACGGGTCGGGCGGCTACCACGTCTTTGTTCCTTCGTTGCAACACAACTCGTCAGGCACCACCTGGGCCAACGGCAGCACTCCGGGAACCTCACTCTCGTTGGGCAGCTTCTTCATTGCCCAGCCCTCGAACTCCGCTGCCGACATCAACGCCGCCCTGGCCGGGGGTGAGAACTTACTCCTGACCCCGGGCATCTACTCCATCAACCAGACAATCAACGTGACCCGCGCGGACACCGTGGTCCTTGGCATCGGCTATCCAACCCTGATTCCGCAGGGCGGAGTCGACACCATGCACGTGGCCGATGTGCCCGGAGTCACCGTGTCCAGCATCCTCTTCGACGCTGGTCCCCAGACCTCGAACGCTCTGCTCACGATCGGCACCAAGGGTTCGACTGGGGACAATTCCGCAGATCCTGTGGTCGTTGACGACGCCTTCTTCCGGATCGGCGGCGACCAGGCCGGATCGGCAACCACCAGCTTGGTGGACAACTCCAACAACTCGATCATCGACCACATCTGGGCCTGGCGCGCCGACCATGGTAACGGGGTGGGTTGGACCACCAATCAGGCCGATACAGGCCTGGTTGTGAACGCCGACAATGTCACCGCCATGGGCCTGTTCGTTGAGCATTACCAGAAGAACGAGATCATCTGGAACGGCCAGGGAGGTGAAGACATCTTCCTGCAGAACGAAAACCCCTACGATCCGCCCAGCCAGAGCGCCTGGATGTCGTCCTCGAGCCAGAAGGGCTACCCGGCCCTCTACCTAGCGCCGAGCGTGACCAGCTTCCAGGCCTATGGCCTGGGCAGCTACTGCTTCTTCAACAATGGAAGCATCCACAACGCCATGGCCATCCAGGCCCCAAACAACGGCGGGGTCCACTTCCATGACCTGATGTTGTTCTCCTCCGGGAATGGTGGCATCGATTCGATCATCAACGGCACCGGGGTGCATTCGGGAGGCGGGACGGCGGATCTGGTCAGCTATCCTTGACGCGTTGCGTAGCACGGCGGCTTGGAGGGTTGTCGTCTGAGCAGTGTTGTTACAGTGTTGTTACGTTGATGAGACTTGTTAAGAACCGCCGAGCGGTCGGCTCGCATTCCTTGGTGCCTACGTTGGAGTTGAGATATCCGCTGCACCCGTTTCCTGCAAGTCTCAACCAAGCCCGCCAGCATTCTCGGCACTCAGTTTGTTGCGCGCCGATCTGAGGATAGCAGCGCGGTCAACCCCGTAACGAGGGATTCCGGGAAATCGGAACGCACAGGATAAGTTACGAGGATCAGAGCCAATATTGAATGCGACAACACTTCCCACACAGCTATTGCCCTGAAACAGGGACGACGTGTTGACTAAGAAGAAGAATTCAGGCCGAATAATTATCTCAACGCCGTTGAAAAGCAATCGGCCTCGATCGAAGTAGACGAGATTCGGGGGCTCGAACCTGATATCGATGAAGACCTGCGCCAGTGCAGAACGAATTATCAGTCGACGGCCCACCATTTCGAGGTCCCACGGGTGCGTTGCATAAGTCAGCTCGTTGTCAGCAATGCGCAGCACCAGTTGGTTTGCCTCATCGAAGAGGCATATGTTCAGAAGGTAGTGGCCGTCTTCAAAACGGAACCCTATGAGTGGGAACCCATCTACCATGAGCGCCACGAAGTCACCCTGAGTTGACGCCGAAGCGCGGTTCGAGCCCATGACTGCCTCACAACTGTCGCCCTGGTAGTGCAAGGAGTAGGGTGCTGACACCCCGGTCTTTCGGTTGGCAGGGGCAGCGTTAGCCTCGCGAACGTCCGCAATCGGTAGGAGGCCGGAGGTCTTCTCACGGTGATGCTGATCGCATAACAGAGTGATCTGGTTGGGATCGTGTTGGTGAATTGCTGCCCAGTCAAGGATGTGGTCGTATTCGTACAACGGGAGGCCGCAGACCACGCACCCGAACCCGCAGCGCTGGCGGACCTGGCGCCGTATCGGGCTGGGGACGTTCCGTCCGGTTGCAGGTGACGTGGATGAGATGTAGAAATTATGTCAGAGTACGACCGCAGGCCAACTCCCGGGGGGTCCTTCTATTTGACGCCCTGACTCCCTCACTTCAAGCGCTTTGGCCACCACCGCCTAGCCCAGCTTCCGTTTGCCTTCCTCACCTTTCGGACGATCTGTTCCGGTGTGTATCGTTTGCCTCTAATTGTGCTTTGACGTCAGTCGGTGTAGGGCCTCCGACTGGAGTTGCCTGAAGGGAATCGCGAAGCCGGAAATCGTTCCCCCCACCGGCTGGCAGCCGTCCAGCCCACCTGACGGCACTCCTCAGGGTTCGCTGACCAGTCTCGGAGTCCGGGCGCGGAGGTCGTTCAGCTCTGAGTTATGGCTGCCGATCGACTCGGGGGAGAGGTCTTTGCGGACCCCCTCCTTTTCCAACTGATCCATCCGTTGTAAGCGCTGATCGCTGTTGAGGCCGCCCGTGGGGTAAGGGATGGGGTAGGAATATTGGATGAACCGGTTGACCTCGTTCGTGGCGCCCATTCCGGTGCGCTTGATAGACGTGAGGTCGGACACGGGACCTGTGTCGAATTGCTGGTAGGTGGTCGAAACCTCGGCCTGGCCCAAATTGAGTTCGGTGAAGTAGGTGTAGTCACTGCTGTTCCCGTACAGATCCATCGTGAACTGTCGGCTGAACGTGATCAGCACCCCCACGTTGACCCAGACGGTAGGCATGCTGGGATCGGCCTGCAGCTTTTGGATCTTGGGTTGGGCCTGATCGACGGCTTTCTGAATGGCCGGGGCCTGGCGCTCGAAGGCCAGCTTGATGCGACCCTGATCGGACTTGGCGATCAGGGCTGACATGGCCAGATTGAGTCCCATCAGGGCCGCATTGATCCCTACACTGGTCAGCACTCCTCCGAGCATGGACCCCGGGCCAGGGCCCTTGCCGCCCGCTCCCTCCTCTACGGTCGTTGGCGCCATCTCGTCCGTTCCCGAGTAGCT
>DASZFH010000111.1:0-1602 GCA_035939985.1 Candidatus Dormiibacterota bacterium | reverse complement strand
ACCATCGTCCTCCCCTTGTAGGATCGTTCGAGGATGCCAGACGACGTGCGAGTCCTCCTTCTGCACGGAACCGAACCATTCCTCATCGGCGAGGAGGGTCGCTCCACTCTGCAGAAATGGAAGGCCGCTTTGGTCTCGGATTTCGGCTATGACGCACTCGAACCATCGGGATTGACCTCGGCACGGCTGGGGGAGGCGATCCTTCAGTTGCCCTTTCTCGATCCTTACCGGGTTGTCGCCGTCCTCTGGGTCGCCGGCAATAAGGCCGACGGGCTGGCTGCGGCGCTCAAAGACGTCCCCGAGACCAGTCGAGTTCTGATCACAGTTAATGGAAAGTTGAGCGCCAACAACAGGCTGCTCAAGGCGGTTGCCGCCCTGAGCGGTGGCAGGGCTAACGAAATGGCCCCCCTCAGGGGTCGTCGGCTTGAGGATTGGACGGCCAACCGCGCCGCCGGGATGGGCCTGGGACCGGCCGTCGCCGCTCAGGTGGTGCGGGTCACCTCGCCCGATCTGGGGGTGATCGACTCCGAACTTCAAAAACTGGCGGCCTTCCAGGCTGGGGGAGGGCGGGTGGATCAAGCCGCTCTGGCTGGGCTTCTGGTCGGAGGCAAAGAGGGGGATTTCTTCAAGCTGACCGACCAGATTCTGCCTCGCCCGGGGGCGGGTGCATGGCCGCTGGTCAGGCAGCTCATCGATGGCGGAATGGGAGCGACCAGTATCGCCTACCGGCTGGCCCGCCACGTTTCGCTGGTCCTCGAAGTCAAGGTTCGCCTGGACCGAGGGGAGAGGCTGCCCGATCTGCAATCGTCGATGCGTGAACACCCATTTGTGATCGAAAAAGCAGTCGGTGCTGGCAGGGGTGTGACCGTTTCGCGGTTGAGGGAGCAGCTAGGACAGATACTCAATTACGAGTGGGAGGTCAAGTCCGGCCAGATCGACGCCGACTTCGGCCTGGAAGCGCTGCTGGCTCGTTTCTGAAATCGACCGCCTGCGGAGTCTGGACGACGCGATCGAGCAGTAACAAGCCATCAGCCCCGCTGGAAGAGTCGATAGCCGCCATTAGCGGCGAGCTGGGTCCATCCCGGCCCAGGCTTGGGGGCGGATGGGCAGGCCACGACGATCGGAGCTGTGACTTCCGACCATCCGCTCAGCGCGGCAGCTGGTTGGAGCTGGGTGCCAAATGGGAAGTAGGGGTAGCTCCAGTCGCAATCGATAGCGTCCACCTGGCGATCGCCCCGCTGCCGATCGAGGGTCTGTGCCAGCCTGGTGGCGGAATCATCCCGCCATCCGGCGACGAAACCGATGGTTTCCACCCCCTCAAAGGCCAACCCAATCCCAAGCAGCAGGGAAACCGCGATGGTGGCTTGGCGTCGGTGGTGGGGTAGATGGTCGCGCAGGAGATGGTGGGCTCCGCTGGTGGCCAGGATTATTGCCAGCATGACGGGGAGGCACCAATACCACCCCTGGGCATTGCCCCACAGGGTCAGGAAGGTCATGTATGCGCAGAGGTATACGGCGGCTCCACGAAGCCGGGGCTCATAGAGCCCACCCGCGACGATCAGAGGGATCAAGCTCAGGCAGGCGAGCGCCTTGTTGAGCCCA
>DASZFH010000110.1:0-6302 GCA_035939985.1 Candidatus Dormiibacterota bacterium | reverse complement strand
CGCCGGCGGATTGCAGGCTTCGCGAGCCTCAACGCGCAGCAAGAGGTTGGCTGGTGCCCACAGTGTGCTTCGTGGGGGGGATTCCGTTCTGACCAGCGAGGGTGATGGGGATTCGGTTATTTGGGTCGCGATCAAAGAAGGCGGTCATGTCACCGGGGCTCTCTCGATTCAGGCCGCGCGCACCAATGCTTATGAGGATTCGACCGTAACGTTCATGGAGCAGGTGGCAGACCAGGTTGCTCTGGCCCTGCGCAACGCTTGGAGCTATGCCAGCAGTGAAGCTCAGCGCCGGCGTCTGGAGGTGGTCAACGCAGTGGGACGCCGATTGGCGTCCAGCCTGGACCGATGGTCGATCATGGGCACCCTGCGAGAAGAATTGGCCAGATACGTCACCTTCGATGGTTTCATTCTGGCAACCGTCCACCCTACTCCGGATGGACCGGTGGCTCAGGGGTACCAATATGTGGGCGGGCTCGAGGAAGAGTTTCCGCCGGTTGCCCTAGGTCTTGCCGGGCCCTCCCAGGAGGCCTATAACAGCCGCCGTCCGGTTCTGATCAAGCGCAATCCCTGGCGCCGGTCGCTGGAAGCGCTGGGCGGATCCAGGCGGTGGGTCGTAGCCGGAGGGGCTGCGGCTTTTATCTCCGACCAAGGCGAGGGCGTGCCCATGGTCTCACGATCGTTGGTGTGGGTTCCGGTTCTCCATGGGGATGAGGTAAGCGCGTTGCTTTCGCTCCAGTCCTACACACGGGACGCTTTTGGTCAAGAGGTGGTCCAACTCCTGGAGGGAATTGCCGCCCATGTCAGCCTGGCGCTGGCCAATGCCGACCATTTCGCCGCTGCCCAAACCGAGCGGAGGCGCCTCGAGGCGCTCCACCTGATCGAGATGGGGGTTGCCGGATCGGCTACCGAGAGGCAGATCGCAGAGTCGGTAATCGAGGCTTCGGTGAAATATGTGGAATGCGACCTGTTCGCCCTCTGCGCGCTTGACTCCGAGGGTCAACTGGGTGGGTTCAAATTCGAGCGGGGTCAAGGTGTAGCGCGTTTGGAGCCGGTCCCGATCGAGAAAACGACGTATTTCCGCCGGCTCGTGGTGGACGGGGCAACGATTGTCGACGAGCCCAAGCTCAACCGTCGGGGCTGGCCGTCCGCGACCTGGACCACCACCGATCGTCGCCTACCCAAGGCGGTAATCTGGGTTCCGGTGGTCCAAGACGGGAGAGTGGTTGCGGCCCTGACGGCCCAGCGTTTCGACGACGATCCGTTCGGGGCTGAGGACATTCAACTGATCGAAAGCGCGGCCCCTTTGGTTGGCATCGCTTTGCGGACCGTGAGGCTCCACCGGGCCAACGAGTTGGCCTTGGCCCATTCGGTTCGAATCCAGGAGGTGGCGGCGTTGGCGGGCCACGATCTGGCCAGCGTGATCGCCAGTGTGGCCGATCAGGCTCGGGCCATGATCGACGCGAGGGGGGTCACCTGCTGGGTTTTCGACGCGGAAGGCCGAACCAGCGCGCACCGTTCCAGCGGGGACCTCAACGCTGAGCACGTTCTGGCCTGGGCAACCCGGCAGGAGGAGGCCGCGGGCAAAACCGGAGGCAAGGGCCCGGTGGTCGGGCTCCACCGAGGGACCGGATGGCAGCTGATCCCGCTCTGGTATGCCGATCGGCTGGTGGGTGCCTTAGGTTCCGTTCACGCCACCGAGCGCGGCGAGCAGCCGTCGGTGGCGGCCATCGATTTTGCCCGCCACGCGGCGATCGCGATCGAGAATGCCCGGCTGGTGGCTGAGACCCGAGGTCGAATCCATGCCTTGGAGGCGGTCGCGGGGTTCACCGATCTCGATCCCACTCGTCCGGCCCGGACTCGCGCGGAGATGGCCGGGTTGGTGGAGCGGGCGCTTGAGAGCGCCGGGGGGTCACTCTGGCTTCTGGGCCCGGGAGGTCTGATCAGACCCTCTGGAGCAGAGCCGTCGGCTTTACCCGGATCGGATTTCTCCTGGCTGGCGGAACAATTGCATGGCGACACGGTGGGTCGTCGGCAGCGGGATCTCCTGACCTCGGCGAGCCCGGATTCGGCCGAGCCCGGGGCGGTGCAGATCCAGGTGGCCGGTCGGCTGGTCGGAATTCTGGTTGCGGACCTTGCCGGCCCGTCCCGAGCCGAAACTCGTCGCTTGATGTCGGTCCTGGCCGGCCAGGTCGGAGTCGTACTGGGTCGACTGGACCTGGTTGAGGCTCTGGATCGCGAACGACTCCAGATGAACACCATCCTCAGCCACTCGCCCGATGGTGTCACCTTGGAGAGTGCCGCGGGGACCATTATCTTCGCCAATCCAGCGGCGGAAAGGCTCTATGGGATCGACGCGGACACAATGATGGGATTGACTCTGGATGCGATGCTGGCCACAGCCGCGGCGACCCCCTCGGCGATTCCCGAGGGTGAGGAATCTGATGCCAACGAGTACCGCCTGGACGGATCAGATGTGATCGTCAGGGTGAGAGCCGTCCCCATCCCAAGCCTCGACGGGGAACCGGCGGGGGTTCTCTGCCTGCATGAGGACGTCACTCAGGAACGACAGGTGATGGAGGCCAAGGATCTGATGTTGCGGGCGATTGGGCACGAAGTTCGAAGCCCAGCCGCCGCGATGAAGAGCACCCTGGCCGGGCTCCTCCAGTGGGAGTCGAGGATGGAGCCCGAACAGCGCTCAGAGCTGATCGGCGAGGCGTACGAGATGTCCGATCGGCTGCTCCAACTGGTGGAGAATCAACTCATCATCGCAAAGCTTGAGACCAGCCGGTTTCAGCCCAACCCGGGTGCCATCGCGGTTGATGACTCTCTACGGCAGGTGATCGCCGTCCTGAGTCATCGCTATGGGGACCGGGTGGCTGCCGTTGAGGTCAACCTCCCCACTGATCTCCCCCCGGCCTACTGTGAGCCGACCCATCTCAACCAAGTCCTGACCAACCTGATCGGAAATGCGCTCGAATACACCACATCTCCGATTTATGTCACGGCCACCCAATCAGTGGGGTGGTTGAATATCACCGTTAGCGATACGGGCCCGGGTCTTCCTGTCGATCGGATCGAATCCTTATTTCAGAAAACCGCGCCGGCGGGCAGGAACCGTGCTCGCGGGGGGCTGGGCCTTGGGCTGTACCTGTGTCATCTCGTGGTTGAGCGCTCATTTGGGGGAAACATCTGGCTGTCGTCCACCAGTAAACGGGGCACCGCGTTTGAATTCACGGTACCGTCAGCTACTGACTTGAGCTCGTATTCGCAACAACCGGCGGTTGGATAGTGAACAGCATCGCCCAGCGGGTGTTCGCGCCCATGTGGGTGCGGGTCGGTGGAGGGATGGAGCTGGTGCCCGGTGCGGATCGCTGTGGCCCAGCCGACCTCAATCTGCCGCCGCCCGGAAACCTGACGACCCCGCTAAGAGTCGAAGGACGGCTGGTCGGCTGGGCGGAACACGATGACCCTGGCCTGGCGCAGCAGGCTGGCGAGCTGGGCTTGCAGCTGGCGCGGGAGAGACGGTCCCACTTGGTGGGCCGGCTGGACCATAAGCTGCGCTCTGCCTTGCTCTCCCTTCAGGAAGCCGCTCGAGCGGCAGCCTTCGGGCGGGGCGAGATGCTCGAAACTGTCTATGACTTGGCCCAGGAGGTGGGACGGCGAGCGGCAGGTCTTTCAGCCGCGGCGACCGATCCCAAGGATTCAGCCCGTGGAGTGGTCCTGGCGGCCGCCCTCCGAATCGTTGCCCGGGGTGCCATTTTGGACGTTCCCGCCGACGCGGTGGTCCTGGCCTGTGAGCCGGTGCTGATCGAAGCGCTGAGCCGGACCTACGAGTGGATGGGGGGGGAGGGCTGTCTCTTCACTGCACAGGTGATGCCGGGGTGGGTCAAGATGACCGTTACCCCGGGGCCGGGGCGGGGTCCCCTCTCAGTCCCTGAACTGGGTGAACCCTTGGTTCGATTCTTGGTCGACACCCACCTGGAGGGGTGGGTGGATGTCCACAGCCAGGAGTCCATCGCGATCTTTCTGCCCGTTTTTGATATGGCCTGAGGCGGTGACTCTCCCTTCGTTGACATCGGTTGGACACGATGAGCTGACCCGTTGGCTGGCCGCCCGAGGTCACGCCCGCTTTCGGTCCGATCAGGTATGGGGCTGGCTGCTGCGCGGAGTCGGCTTCGAGGCCATGGATGGAGTCCCGAAAACCCTCCGAGACGAGCTGGCCGCCGCCTTTCGGATGAGCTCGCTAACCCTTGAGAAGGAGGTGGTCGCGGACCAAGGACTGACCACCAAGATGCTCTATGGCCTAGATGGGGGCTACTCGGTCGAGGCTGTGGTGATGCGCTATCCGTCACGGATCACCCTCTGCATCTCGTCCCAGGTTGGCTGCCCCATTGGCTGCCCGTTCTGCGCCACCGGTCAGGGGCCGTTTGGGCGCAACCTCCGGTCCCATGAGATCGTGGAACAGGCTCTGGATGCCGATCGCAGGCTTGCCGCGGAGGGACGACGTTTATCCCATGTCGTCTTCATGGGGATGGGTGAGCCGCTCAACAACTACCAGGCGGTGGTCGATTCGGTCCGACAGATGGCGGATCCCGATCTGCTTGGCATCAGCCCCCGGCGGATGGTGATTTCCACCAGCGGACTGGTGCCCGGCATAGGACGGTTGCTGGGGGAAGGTCTCTCCGCCACCCTTGCGATCTCACTTCATGCCGCACGTAACGATCTGCGTGATGTGCTGGTGCCAGTCAATCGCAAGTACCCGCTGGAGGAATTGATCCCGGCGGCGCGGGAATTCGCAGTCGTCACGGGCAGGCGGGTGAGCTATGAATGGGTGCTCCTGGCAGGGGTCAACGACACCGATCGGGATGCCGACGAACTATTGGAACTGATCGATACCCACCAGTCCCACATAAATGTGATCCCTTTCAATCCAGTCGATGGCAGCCCCTACCGAGCTCCCAGCCGCAAACGGGTAATGGAGTTCGCTGCCCGCGTTCGCAAAGGCGGTCTTAATGTGACTGTTCGGGACACCCGGGGCCGTGACGGTGACGCCGCCTGTGGCCAGCTTCGCGCCCGATCATTGGCTACCGTGCCCCTGGAGGTCACGCTATAGGGCGGCTTCTGGTCGGGACGTCCGGGTTTAGCTATCCGAGCTGGAAGGGCGGTTTCTACCCGCCCGGTCTTGCCGCTGGACGCATGCTGGCAAACTACTCGGCTCGGCTGCCATCGCTCGAACTGAACAACACGTTTTATCGTTTTCCCCAAATCAGGGCCTTGGACAATTGGCGCGAATCCGCGCCCGTCGGGTTCGAGTATTGCCTCAAGGCCCATCGCAGTCTGACCTATTCGGCGGAGGGATACGACCGATTGGGGGCGGCTCGAAACTTTGGGGCTCTGGTCGAGGTCTTGGGGAACCGAGCCGGCCCGATCCTGCTTCAGTTCCCCCCCAGCCGACCGCTTGACCTGGGCTTGCTGGCAGGTCTGCTGGATACTCTGGCTCGGCCGGCGGCGGTTGAATTTCGCCACCCATCTTGGTTCGAGCCAAAGACCAATCTGGTCTTGATGGAATACGGGGCCGCCCTCGTGGTAACTGACGATGAAGGTTGGCCGAAGGCTCCCATTACGCCTACCGGTCCGATTGCTTACTACCGGCTACGTCGTGACTACGTTGAGTCGGATCTGGTCGCCTGGGCGGAGGAGATCAAGCCGGAGTTGGAGGAGCGTGATGCGGTCCACGTCTATTTCAAGCATGAGGCGGAGGGCCCGATGCGGGCACTACGCTTGCTGGAGTTGTTGGGGGGGTAATGCCTGTCGGCGGCGGAAAAGCCAGATGCTGGCGATCACGGCGAAGATGATCATGGCCAAGGAGGCCCACTGTGCCTGGCGCAGGCCGAAGGCGAGGGAATCCTCGCGGAAATAGCTGAGCAGGAACCTTCCCGAAGCGTAGATGCTGAGGTAGGAGAGGCCGCTTACCCCGATGGGAAGGGAGGCCAGGCGACCTCGCTGGGACCAGAGGATTCCCAGGATCAACAGGCACATGATCAACTCATAGGCGACCTCCGGGTGGACGACCAGTCCGGGTTGACCCAGGGTATCGGGGTTGACATAATCGACCCCCCAAGGCAGCGAGGTGGGGGTGCCGTGGTGTTCACCGTTGATGATGTCGCCGATGCGGCCGATCGCGAGTCCGATCATGGCCGCGGGACCGGCCGCGTCGATCACCCTCCAAAAGTTCGCCCCCGCCCGGCGGCACCAGATGTAAGCGCCCAGCAGGGCGCCGAACAGGCCCCCCCACTGTGAGA
>DASZFH010000109.1:0-5095 GCA_035939985.1 Candidatus Dormiibacterota bacterium | reverse complement strand
GAACTCCCCCACAATGGCTCCGACCACCGCCAGCGAGGTGGAAATCTTGAGCGCCGAAAATACATACGGCAGAGCTGTGGGGAGTTGGAGGCGGCGGAACACATGCCATCGGTTGGCACGCAATGCGGTGAACAGTTCTCTCTGGTCGGCATCGACCGACCCCAGGCCCTTGATCGCGTTGACCAGCATTGGGAAGAAACTGATCAGTGCCGCGGCCATGATCTTGGAGGCTAACCCGGTCCCGAACCAGAGGATGAGCAGCGGCGCGACTGCCACCAACGGGGTGGTCTTAAGCGCGATCGCGATCGGGTAGAGGCCCCTTTCCAGGAGCCTGCTCTGTGAACACCCAACCGCCACACAGAAGGCGATCGCGTTGGCAAAGATAAAGCCCAGCCCCGCCTCCTCTGTCGTCACCCAGACGTGGGTCCAGATGTCTGGCGGAATCGAGAAGGGCAGGATGCTGGGGCGGGGGACGAGGTAAGGGGGCGTGTGCAGTACTCGGACTGCAACCTCCCACCCGACCAGGATCGCCCCAGCAAAAGCAACCGGTGTGGCTATTGCCGGGAGGGTGCGCCAGATCGCAGCAGCCGGCGCAGATGCGCGATACATGTGTGAAAAACCTCCTCGTCTTTGTGCTCCAGAGTCCGTGGGCGGGAGAGAGGGATGGGCAGGATCTCCAGGATTTCACCTGGCCTCCCGCCCAGCACCACGACACGATCGGCGAGAAACGTGGCCTCTTCCAATGAATGGGTGACCAGAACTGATGCCTCCAGCTCGGCCTCCTGTTCGAAGATCCGGAGCAGCTCCAGGTTCATATCCTCGCGGGTGAATTCATCCAGGGCCGCGAAGGGCTCGTCCAGGAACATCACCCGGGGTCGCAACATCAGTCCCCGGGCCAGGGCGACCCGCTGCTGCATCCCGCCCGAAAGCTGGGCCGGGCGGCTCTGCTCGAATCCTTGCAGGCCCACCAAATTGATCAGTCCCTGGGCACGTTCGCGATCCTCACGCCCGATCCGGCGCTTCAACTCAACCGGCAGAAGCGTGTTGGCCATCACCGAACGCCAGGCCAACAGGACGGGCCGCTGAAAAACGAAGCCCGCCTCGTCAGCGGCGGCTGACCGTTCCACCGTCCCCGCGCTGGGCTCCAGCAGACCGGCCAGCAGACGCAACAACGTTGTTTTGCCACATCCCGATGGCCCCAGCAGGGCGACGATCTCGCCCGATCTGAGTGTCAGGTCGATGGGTGAGAGCACTGGTCGGCTGCCGAAAACACGGGTAGCCCCCCGCAGCTCAATGAGCTTGCGGGGGGCCTTGCCTGGCCTCGGGGGTTCGAAGTCCGGGACCACTGAAAGCATCTAGCTGGAGGGAAGGAACGTGGTGGTCATAGCTTTGGAAATGTCCTGGGCCGAGCTCAATTGCTTCTGGCTCAGGAGAAGGTTCTGGAGAGCGGTCCAGGAGGCCGTGTCCATGGAACCGATGGGCATGGTGCCTGGCTTCAAGCTGGGCAGACTGGCCGCCATCTCCGCCTTCTCGTGCGGCAATTTGAGTGTCGAGTCCCAATTGAGCCCCAGGGCGGCGGCAGCGTCGGGGTTGGCATAAGCCCAATCCCAGCCCTTGAGGCTGGCCTGCACGAAGGCTTTGACAACGTCGGGGTGGTTTTTGATCTCGGCACCGGTGGTGAAGACGGTGTCGGCGTAAAAATTGGTGATGCCAACACTGGTTGGGGTGATCAGGTTGACCGGGGTCCCCTGTTCTTGGGCAGCCAGCGCCTCGTTGATGCTGTACCCGGGGAAGGCATCAATCGATCCCGCCAGAAACGGTCCCATGTCGAACTGAACGGGGGACTCGGTGACCTGGCTCTGAGTCAAACCGCCGGCCGCCAGCATGGCGCGATAGGTCACCTCTTCACTCTGGCCGAACTTGACCCCGATTTTCTTGCCTTTCAGCTGGGCCATGGTCTGGATTCCAGAACTCGCCTTGGTGATCAGGGCGAAGGGGGTTTGTTGGTAGATCACCGCGACCGCGACGATGTCGACACCCTTCGCGCGTGCCAGCAACACCTGGTCAGCTCCCGCCTCGCCGAAGGTGTCTGAACCGCCCGCAACCAGCTGGACAGCGTCCGCGTTCGGGCCCCCAGGCTCGAGGGTGGCTGCAAGGTTGGCGCTGTTGTAATACCCCTCTTTGTCAGCTGCGTAGAACCCGGCGAATTGGGCTTGGTGGAGCCACTTGAGCCGAAGCGAAACTTTTTGGACCGCTGCCGTGCCGCCAGGGCTCGGGGAACTCCCGCAGGCGGTGGCGATCACCACCAAAACGGTCACGAGTCCCAGAAATCGAAGGGTGGTGAACTTCATCCGAGGAGGCCTCCAAAGTGTGGACGATCTGACTCAACCCCCGCCGAGGGCTGGCTGGAGGGGCTGTATACAACCCTGTATCCCGCATTCCGGATCGTATTTGCCAGCCTGCATTCGCAAACACGTGCACCTAACACCAATCGGACCGCCCCTTCGCCGTGTGGCTCGGCTCACCCGCTCCACCCCGAAGGGGGGGAGCGGTCGCCGCTAGGCGACTGAGGGGGGCCTTGCTCCACCCCGAAGGGGGGAGCTGTCGCCGCTATGCGACTGAGGGGGGTGTCGAGCCCGGCTCCGCCCCTCCACCCCCATCAGACCGGAGCAGCCGCTCCCGTCTTCCACCACGGCGTGGTGGGCAGAAGATTGTCGAACTTGGCGATCAGGTCGGCCTCGTAGGCCCCCGCGTACCGCCCATTGCGGAAGGTGTCGGCAGCCTCGCGCAGGAAAAACTCCCAGGAGGCGTCCTCAAACCCGGGGTTGATCGGGAAAAACGCGACTTCGTTGTCCTTGCCGGCCTTCATATCCCCGAGCGCGTCGCCAAGCATGATGACGTTGCTCTTCTCATACTTGCCGGCCGAGACCTGGGCGATCTGATCCTTCTTGCTGCCCACTTCCTGACCCCCGATCAGCCCCACGTACTTGGCCAGGTCGTGCTCTTCCCATTCCCGAATCAATGCCTCGGTTGGCGTGGCCGAACAGACCAATACGTCTGCCCAAGCCGAGATCTTGTCCAGGCTCTCGGCCACGTATGGGAATGGGGGAACGCCGTGAACCATCCGGCCGATAGTCTGGTTGACGGCCTCCGTCCAGCGCAGGGCGGTCGTCAGGACTGGGTCCCCAGTCCGATCCACCTCCGCCTTGAGGGCAGGGTTGCCGAGCTTGCTTTCCCGGGCGATCCAATCCCGCAGTGCCTGCGCCTTGGGGATGACCGCGTTGCGTCGCTGCACATCAGGCCAATCCTCAAGCAGGTCGAAGGCCTTGGTCAAGGCTGGAAAGCGGTTCATGCCTCGGTCCTTGGAATAAAGGTTCACGAACTCCGCGGCAGATCGGGCGAATTTGGAGACCGGTTGCAAGTCCCAGTGCTCAATGATCATCGGGATGAAGCACTCCTTGTGCTTGATCTCCATCGTGTCGAAGGCCGTTCCGTCGGAGTCGATACAGACCAGGAAGTCGTGCTTCTGGGGGAAGTCAGCCAGGATTGGTAGGGCGTCAGACACTGGTTGCGGCCTCCTTGCGGGACTGGTCTAGTACAGAAGTCACCTCGCCATTGGGCGAGACCCGGGCCATCACGATCGGACCCGACAGCTCGTGGCCGTTGATGGTCACATTCACATTCTTGATTGGCCCGACCTGCATAAAGGCCCGCTCCCCGTCGTTGAAGTCGATATAGGCGGCGCCGTCCTTGATCTCGAAATCGGTCACCAGCTTGCTCAGGTCCTCGATGGTGTCGGCGCCCACCCGCCCGCACACCAGAGATGCCAGGTAGAACTCGGTCGCGGCCCCATTCTCGTGCCCGAGAGTTGGCACCACGCTGCGACGGTAGCGAACGTTTGACCCGCATATGTCGTCCGCGAATTGGATCGCCTTGGACTGCTTGGTGTAACCGTGCAGGCTGCGAATGAAAGTCACCTTGCCGTCCATGTAGGCCGCTTCCGACCCCTGGATCGACACTGTTCGCGCCTCACCCTCGTCGAAGCCGAGCGGGTACCCGCCCTCCTTGAAAACCAGCGACTTCCTGGTCTGGACTCGGTGGACATTGATCATGAAATCGTCCTTGACCATGATCGACGTGTAGATGGTGCCCTCGGGGTCGACCTCGTGGATTGGGTACTTGGAGGCGGCGAATCCTGGCTCCGTGGCCAGGTTCTCCATCTCCCAACGCTGTCGGAAGTTGATCCCATCCTCGGAAAACTGGAGGACGTTGTCGCAGTTGAAGTTGTGATAAACCTCGCGCGCCTCGTAACTGAAGATCGTGGAGTAGGCGAACTTGGTGTACTTGTCGTTGTATTCGGGCTGGTCGTGGTAGCTCTTCTGGTTGATGAGCTGGACGTGGCCGGTGGAGTGGTCGCCGACCAGCAGAAGGCCGGCGGAACGCAGTGGTGCCGCATAGCTGCCCTGGTGGATCGGCAAAGGTGCTTCCGTCGCCCCCCAGAACGGGTCAGACGCCGGGATCATGAGGAAGTTGAACGCCTTGGCGGCCCAGTAGGGGGACCCACCGCAGGAGTAGTGCTCCAGCATCTCCGCGCAGGGCCGTAGAAAGCCCATCGAGAGGTGGTTCTGGTCGGTCAGGATCTCGTGCTCGAAATAGAACTTCATCAGCCCGTTGCTCATGGTCTTAACCTCTCCGGCGGAGATATCGAGGCAACCAAGGTGCTGGCCCAAGGCCAGCGGGGAGAGGGATCCAAAGCGGTAGATCATCGAGCGTCCGAAGCAGGGTGTGCTCCCGTCTCCGGAAAAGAAGTAGCGGAAGTCACGAGCGAATAGGCGGGCCCGCTCCTTGTGAGTCTCAGCCAGCTCCGGCTTGGAATCGCCATCCAGGATCACCCACATCAGGTAGTAGTAGAGGAAGCCCCAGGCGTTGTAGTAATCGATCCGGTTGAGCTTGCCGTCCCGGTACCAGCCGTCGCCCACGTACATGTTGTCGCAGGCTTGGAAGTTGGTGTCGATCTGCTCTTGGGAGTAGGGCATGCCCAGCTTCTTGAGGGTTGCGTTGGTGACCACGTTGAAGAGCATCCAGTTGTTGTTGT
>DASZFH010000108.1:0-5394 GCA_035939985.1 Candidatus Dormiibacterota bacterium | reverse complement strand
CGATTTAGCCAGTCGCAAAGCTTCAGGCGAGAGAATCGGAATAGAACTCGACTGGAACTATCTTCCACCGTCCAGTATCGTTGTCCCAGCAACCCTGTCCCAATATCAATGGTCGGTGTTCGACTCATTGCCCTGCTCATGAAATCAACCATGAGGACCATCACCAAGGTGCACCGGTTGAAGAAGGCCCAGACTGGGCAGGCGGTCCTGTTGCTGGCAGTCATGCTGGTCCTCCTTTGCGCAGGAGCGGGATTGGCCCTGGACGGGGGCAACGCCTATCTCCAGGGGGTCGCACTCGAACGGGCCGCCTCTGCCGCCGCCCTGTCTGGTGTGCCCTTCATGCCCGGTACCTCGCAGGCTGGATCGGTCGATACGATCAATGTTCTACCAGCAGTCAAGGCCTCAGCTCGAGCGAACGGCTTCGTCGACAACGGCTCAAGTGTTCATATCACTGCCAGCACGGTTACTGATTCCAATGGCAATTTCCTACCAACCCAACTTGAGGTCACGATCTCCGAGACTTTCCCAACCTTCTTTATGAACCTGCTAGGCCTTCCATCCACAACCGTGACCCGATCTGAAACCGCGGCTCAGCGGGCAAGTGTGGAACTGGGCCAGGCCGGTTACATCCTGGGGTCAACTGCAAGCAATTTTGGGACTCCCGGGTCGCCTTATACCAACGTCATCAAGGGCTGGATGGTCGACCTTGAACACGGGGAGCCCTTCAACGTCGATCCCTGCTATGAATACCTACACACACTATCTCCGCCAAACTGTACTGCGAACATTCACCAACTTAGCGGTGGTTTCGACAAGGTGCTCGATTCATCCCCACAAAGAATCCCAAGTATTGGCGTTGGCAACACAAACGGCCAAGTTGAGACCCGGGGTGGCTATAACTTCCAATTCGTTGTCCCTCCCGCACCCCCTTCCGATCCTAACCGTCGCGGTGTACTCATGGTATACAACGCCGTGCACGGCCCCGACTTCGGGGCCGCGAACAACAGAGACAACTTACCGGGTGGCTGGGGTCCTGCAGGCCCGGAGTCATTTCGCGATAACACAGGAGGCTCTGGACAAGTCAAGGGGCCCCCGGAAGGCCCTCTTCCAGAGGGAGACGCTAGAACTTACTCAACAGTCGTGTACAGCCTCTACGTAGGGTCTAATCCTGGCTCCGACGAGCTGATCTCTGAAATGGTCGTTCACCCCATCGATGCCGATAACAGCAGTAACACCAACACCTACCGTGCGCTGAACCGAGACGGACGTGGATTTTCACAAATCACTCAGACCTTCCTACCTGGGGCCGGCTACCACAATATGAACGTCTATCACGGCTGGATCAACCCAGCAGCCGTGTCGGATCAGGAAATTACGGCGGACACCCCCATTGGATCCACAGACTCCGTTATTCAATTCAAAGTCATTGACCCTACCTACATTCAGTCCGATGGAAGTCTCGCGCCGAACAACACCTACCGGCTTAGAGTTGATGCCCTGAATTGGGACGGATCCCTGCCTGGAAACTCGCCAACCGCCGACGGCCAGTGGCAGATATCGTACGCAATCGGAGTTGGTACCAATGGCAGCCCGCCGCAGGGACCACCTGATTGCGTCGTTGCGCCAGCTACCTGTGCCGCTATCTCGGCACCACCGACCCCAGCATTCAACATCCACGCTATAAACGACATGACCATTGACGTCCAAGGGGCACACAGTGTTGCGTTCCCAGTCCCGATCTTCCACTTGGGTGATGACGCTGCGGGACAAACTGCCGAAATCGACGCCTTCGACCCCGGCGACGTCGGTGCAACAGCCACCATGACTCTGATCCCGCCATACATCATGCCTCGCGGGGTTCCAGGAGTCACGATGTACGACGTCGGCGAAACCCTTGGTACACAAGTGCCCGCCGGAGCACCGGCGTGCCACTACGCCGGCGGCGACCAAAACACCGAAAACGTCACCAATGCACCTTGCGTAGTCCCTATGGCACAGCGCTCAGGTACTGACAACCTAACCGTACAGACCGGTGGCGGTGGAGCACCCCCCTACAACGGTCACTGGCTCAAGATCGTCATTCCGGTCCCCGCCGACTACAAACCGAGCGCGCACCCAACAACCTCGGGAGCGATTAATACCACGGGCTACTGGTCGATCCAATATGCGGGTGGGGGTAAACGAGACACGCTTGCGATAGCGGCAGGGCTGGCTGGAGGCCCCGCCCATATCGTCTGCACCGTATCGACCTGTTGAGGGAACAGGGAACACGGGCTAGGGGCTCCTGTCAACGGTGCCACCGTCCGAGATCACAGAGCCCAGTAGGACTCCTCTACATCGGGACCGGCAAACGCGGGCTGACGACCTACTTCGCGTATTCCACAGCCCGAGTCTCACGCATCACGGTGATCCGGATCTGCCCTGGGTAGCTCAGCTCCTTCTCCACGCGCTTGGCGATGTCTCGAGCCAGAATCTGCGCGGCAGCATCATCGATCTGGTCCGGGCGTACAACAATGCGAACCTCACGTCCTGCCTGGATCGCGAAGGTCTGCTGAACGCCGGGGAATGAGTTGGCGATCTCTTCGAGCTTCTCCAACCGCTTGACGTAGGCATCCAGAGTCTCACGTCGGGCTCCCGGCCTAGCGGCTGACATCGCGTCGGCGGCGATGAGAAGGACAGCCTCGATGGTCTTGGGCTCCTCGTCGTAATGGTGAGCTCGCACGGCGTGGACCACCTCAGCGGGGACTCCGTGACGTTGGAGCAGGTCGGCACCGATCACGGCGTGTCCGCCTTCCACCTCGTGGTCGATGCCCTTACCAATGTCATGGAGAAGACCGGACATCTTCGCGATCCGAACGTCGGCACCGATCTCGGATGCCATCATCGCGGCCAGATGGGCGACTTCCTTGGAGTGATTGAGCACCTGCTGGCCGTAACTGGTGCGGAAACGAAGGATTCCAAGGTGGCGAACCACCTCTGGGTGCAGACCCTGTAGGCCCAAGTCCAGGACCGCGGCCTCGCCTTCCTCCTTCACCCGCTGCTCAACTTCCACCTTGGCCTTGGCCACTGTTTCTTCAATTCGAGCGGGATGGATCCGTCCATCAACGATCAGCTTGTTCAGGGCGACCCTCGCCACCTCCCGGCGGATTGGATCGAAGCCGCTGATCACCACCGCCTCCGGGGTGTCGTCAATGATCAGGTCGATCCCCGTGGCCTGCTGAAGCGCGCGAATATTGCGCCCTTCCTTGCCGATGATTCGTCCTTTGAGCTCCTCGGTTGGAATGGGCAGAACCGATACCGACGTTTCGGACGTCTGGTCTGCCGCGATCCTCTGAATGACGTCGGTGACGATCCCCCGAGCGCGCTTATCGGACTCCTCTCTGGCCGCCAACTCAGCATCCCTGATTCGTCGAGCGATTTCGCCCTGCAACTCCTGTTCCAATTGCCCCATGAGCAAAGCCTGAGCTTCTGGGCGCGTCAAACTGGCAACTCGCTCCAGTTCCTTGAACTGCTGACGAGTTGCCTCCTCAAGCTGCGTTCGGACTTCATCCAAAGCGACCTCTCGCTTCTTGAAATCCCCTTCACGGCTCTGGAGATCGTTGGCACGGCGGTCCAGGTTCTCCTCTTTTTGGAGAAGCCTGCGCTCTGTCTGCTGGGCTTGAGTTCGAGTCTCCCGAGCTTCCTGCTCGGCGGCCGTGCGGACCTTGACCGCTTCTTCCTTCGCCTCCAGGAGGCGCTCTTTGGCGGCACGCTCGGCGTCCTCGATTTGAGCACGCGCTCGGGCCTGGTCCTCCGTGGCTTGGTTCTGCAGCCGGTCAAGCTCTACGTTCTGGGATTGGCGCGTCCGCAGAAACAGGACCCCGAGGATCAGGGTCGTGGCTCCCAGGACGGCGACGCCAATGACTAGTAACTGTTCCAATTTGGCTCACCTCATATTCGGTTTTCAAGGTGCCGAACCCGAGGCCAGGGCCTTGCGGCCGACCACCGGTCTTAGCTCCTCGTTTGATAGTCCTTGAACGGCCGGACGCCGTCCCGCCCCGGAATTCTAGACGCCTGTATTGCTTCTCGGTCGCAAACGTGCCAAGCGCAAAGAATTGAAGTCTCCGGGCAGGGCCAATTCACCGTCAACGGAACTAGACGTCCACATCACCGATCTCTAAAGCTCGGCACTCTCTAGGCCGAGGCGACCACTCTTGGATACGCGTTGGGTTGGAGTTCCTAGATCACGCCTCCACTCAGGCTGGGGACACAACTGAAAGCCCTGCGGCGTGGGCGCCAGCTATGAGGCGGGCGTCGTAGGCGACCACTG
Source organism: Candidatus Dormiibacterota bacterium (assembly GCA_035939985.1). Taxonomy (GTDB): domain Bacteria; phylum Chloroflexota; class Dormibacteria; order Dormibacterales; family Dormibacteraceae; genus DASZFH01. The sequence goes on along the minus strand of DASZFH010000108.1, from coordinate 1,085 downwards.
CCTCGAGATCGGCGCCTAACTCGACCGCGGTGGCCAGGTGCAGGGCGTCAAGGGAGCGCAGCTCTGGGGGTAACACGGTGGCGGCCTGATGGAATGTCGCAGCGTTCGGCATGACGAGCGAGACACCGTCGAGGGCCTGTTCCACCGCCCCCCGGTCCACGCCGAGACGCTGGGCCGCGCGCATCGCCTCGGTGAGAAGGAGTTGGGACGACCAGAATGAGCGTCCATCGGTGAACCACGCGCGCATCGCCGCCGACTCCGTCTCGTCAATCAGAAGCTTAAGGAAGGCTGAGGTGTCGAGGTAGAAGACCACGCCCGTTCTACTTATCCGTCCGCCCGGAGGTCGTCGAGGACCTCGGCGATCGAACGACCCGCCGGCACCGCAGGCGGTAGCGGTGCCATCGGACGGCGGGCGCTACGGACCCTCCCCGCAGTGACCAAGGCGCCAGCTCCGGTCGCGGACGATGGCGGACCCAGGATCGCAACCAGGCGACCACGATCAGTCACACCCAGGATCTCGCCCCGCTCGATCCGACGAAGGACCGCCGAGGCCCGCTGCTGCAGCTCCCGTACCCCGATCGTTTCCATGTGCGGCAAGAGTAGCACGTTTATCCGTCAGGTAAGCACTGCCGGATGAGATGCCGTCAGACGCTGACTCGCTTGGGTTCGGTCTCCCCCGCCAGGTCCTGAAGCACGGTCGGGCGGAGGCTTGGACGAGGCACATTGAGTGCCAGGACAGCGGCCTTGTCGCGAACCTTGAGGTCGATCTCCGCCGATAGGCTGGGGTTCTCACGCAGGTAATTGCGGACGTTGTCGCGACCCTGACCCAAGCGGGTCTCGCCGTAGGACATCCAGGTCCCACTCTTCTCGATCAAGCCGTACTCGACCGCCATGTCGATCAAGCCACCCTCCCGAGAAATGCCCTCGTTGAACAGGATGTCGAACTCGGCGACCCGGAAGGGCGGGGCGACCTTGTTCTTGACCACCTTGACTTTGACCCGGTTGCCGATGCTATCCAACCCCGATTTGATGACCTCAACCTTGCGGATGTCCAGCCGCACCGAGGCGTAGAACTTGAGTGCCCG
>DASZFH010000107.1:0-5901 GCA_035939985.1 Candidatus Dormiibacterota bacterium | reverse complement strand
GATCAAGGTCGTTGCGACCGAGAATTTCTGGGGAAGCATCGCGGCCCAACTGGCCGGGTCGCATGCAGCCGTGACCAGTTTGATCAGCAACCCCCAAACCGATCCCCATGCCTATGAGCCGACCGCCTCTGATGGTCGAGCCATCGCCGGAGCCTCGCTGGTTATCGAAAACGGCGCCGGTTATGACTCCTGGGCGCAAAAGCTGATCGATTCCAATCCCAACAGTTCACGAGCGGTTCTGGATGTCGGCAAGCTCAATGGCGTGGCCGAGGGCGGCAACCCCCACATGTGGTACAACCCGACCTACGTGGTCACGGTCATCCATGCCATCACTTCCGAGCTTGAGTCTCTCGATCCTGCCGATCGCGCCTATTTCGCAACTCAACAGGACGCTTACCTGACCACCGGCCTGGCCCGTTATGACGACCTTCGCTCGCAGATCAGGCGGCAGTATTCGGGTACCGCGGTGGGAGCGACCGAGAGCATCTTCGCCTATCTGGCGAGTGATCTCGGGCTGAACTTGATCAGCCCCCCCGGTTTCCTTCAAGCGACCAGTGAAGGTACCGACCCCACGGCGGACGACAAGGGAACCATGGACAGGCAGATCACCACCCGACAGATCAAGATTCTGGTCTTCAACAGCCAGAACGCGACGCCAGATATTCAAGCCCTGGTCGGCAAGGCCAAGGCGGAAGGAATTCCGGTCCCAACAGTCACCGAGACACTCGATCCGGCGAACCTCAGCTTTCAAGATTGGCAGTCGAGGCAGCTGGAGGGCATCCTGAGCGCCCTCGCCAGCGTCGCCTAAGTGGCGGGGGTACCTGCCCTTTCGCTGGATGGTGCCAGCGCCGAGCGTGGTGGCCGGTCGATCTGGCGGGAGGTCAGTCTGCGGGTCGAGCCTGGGGCCTACGTGGCAGTGCTCGGTCCTAACGGGGTCGGTAAGTCGACCCTGCTCCAGGCAATTCTCGGGTTGCTCGAGTTGAGCAGCGGCGGCCTTCAGGTGTTTGGACTGCCGCCTAACCAGGCACGAAACCTCGTTGGATATCTGCCTCAGCGTCACAGTTTCGATTCCTCGCTGAGACTCCGAGCGCGAGACTTGATCCGCCTCGGCTTCGATGGCCACCGCTGGGGGTTGCCCCTGGCCTTCACCGCCGGACAGAAGCTGGTGACCAGGCGCATCGACCAGGTCTTGGACCTAGTTGGTGCCACCGTGTACGCCAACCGACCGATCGGAGAGCTCAGTGGTGGAGAGCAGCAACGGGTTCTGATCGCCCGCGCGCTGGTGCGCCGTCCTCGGATGCTGCTCCTGGACGAGCCGTTGGAGAGTTTGGATCTGGGCAATCAGCAGGCGATCTCTGGCCTCTCCCGCGACATCTGCCGCCAGGAGGGAGTGACGGTGATCATGGTTGCTCATGATGTCAATCCGATCCTCCGCGATCTCGACCAGGTCATCTACATGGCCGGCGGTAACGCCGTCATCGGACTCCCCGAGGAAGTCATAACCACCGAGCGTCTCAGCAAACTCTATGACGCACCGATCGAGGTTCTCCGCACCAGTGACGGCCGACTCTTTGTGGTCGGACAGCAGCTGGAGGCGATTTCTTACCACGCCCATGATTGAAGCGTTGACCCAACTCTTCAGCTACCAGTTCATGCAGAACGCCTTTTTGGCAGGCTCGGCAGCCGCGGTCCTCGGTGGCGTGGTGGGCTATTTTGTGGTCCTTCGGGGCGAGGCATTCGCCGGACACAGCCTGTCGGTGGTGGCGTTCCCCGGCGCCGCCGGCGCGGTCCTGTTTGGATTGCCGCAACTGATGGGCCTTGCCACACTGTGTACCGTTTCGGGGCTCGGGATTGGATTCCTCGGTCGCACCAGGCTCCGGGATCAACGTGCCGAGGCTGCGGCGATCGCAACCATCCAGGCATTCATGCTGGCGCTCGGCTTCCTCTTTGTCAGCCTCTACCGGGGGCTGCTCGAAGGCGTCAATAACATCCTTTTCGGCACCTTCCTGGGGATCACCCGGGGCCAGGTCTGGGTGCTCATTGCCGTCACCTTGGTTGTACTCGCTCTGCTCACCGTGATCGGGCGACCGCTGCTCTACCTGTCCGTGGACGAGGCGGCGGCGGCGGCCGCCAGGGTGCCGGTCCGATTGCTGTCGCTCGGATTCCTAGTGGTCCTCGGCTTGGCCATCGCCGGGACGGCGCTCATCACCGGAGCGCTACTCGTATTCGCACTGTTGGTGATGCCGGCCGCCGCCGCCAACCAGCTCCTCACCCGTCCAGGCCAAGCCATGATTTTGGCCACCGGGCTTGGCTTGCTCACGGTGTGGACGAGCCTGATCGCCTCCTACTTCAGTGATCTTCCGATCGGCTTTCTGGTCACCGCGGTCGGACTTCTGTTCTATGTCCTGGCCCGACTTGGCGGGCACCTGCGCCTCACCTGACATGGATTTCCCATCTGGCCTGTTCGCGCATGAATTCATGCGTAACGCCCTCATGGCCTCCACGGGGATCGCTCTGGCCGCGGGCCTGGCGGGCTACTTCCTGGTCCTTCGGACCCAGGTCTTTGCGGCCGACGCTCTCAGCCACGTCGCCTTCACCGGCGGCGTGGCCGCGCTTGCCTTGGGGGTCAACGAGCTGGTCGGCCTGGTCGTCACGACGATGCTCGCGGCCCTGATTCTCAACTCGCTAGCGGTCGGTTCGAGGGCTGGGGATATCGAAATCGGCGTTTTGTTTGCGCTCATCCTCGGCCTCGGCGTCCTCTTTGTCTCCATCTACGTGTCCGGTCACGCCACCTCCAACAGCACGGGCGGGGTGGGCGTCCTCTTCGGTAGTGTGTTCGGGATTTCCGCCACCCAGGCGCGCATTGCGATCTTGGTCTGCGCGGGCGCCTTGGTGGGCCTGCTTGGCATGGCTCGCCCTTTGCTCGTCGCCTCGGTCGACGCGTCCGCCGCCGCCGCTCAGGGGGTCAGGGTCGGGTTGTTGGGAGGGGTCTTCCTGGTGATCGTGGCTGTCGTGGCCAGCGAGGCTGTCCAGGTGACCGGTGCTCTGCTCATCCTTGGATTGATGGCCACCCCCGCCGCGATTGCCAACAACCTAACGGCTCGCCCGTACGCTGGAATGGCCGTCAGTGCAGTGACCGCGTTGCTGGGGACCTGGGGGGGCCTGGTCCTAAGTTACGCCGTTCCGACTCTGCCGCCCAGCTTCGCCATCATGGCGGTACTGTTCACGCTCTACCTCCTGGCGTTCGCCTTCCGAAGCCTTACCGCCGCCCATGCCTGGTCACGTCAAGGGCTTCGCTTCGAGGGGTAAGACCCAACCATTCGGAGGCTCCGTCAGACGCCAGATCGAGCGAATCCAATCAACGGATCTAGATCTCCGGCGTCCGCTGCCCGCAGGGCCTTAAGGTACAACTCTCTCGTCGGGCTTGTGGTTTGCAAGTCCTGACGACCCCAGCGGAATGAATTACCACCCAGATTTTCCACGAGCCTGTCGGCACAGAATCGAGCGTGGCGCCCGTTTCCGTTCGCGAATGGATGGATGCTGACCAATTGGTGGTGGAAATCCACGGCAAGGCGATCCCTGTCCATATCCGCCAGCGTCATCCGCAGTGCGAAGTTGTCGCAAAGTTGGCGAACCAACATCGGTACCTGGTGCCACTGGGAGCCGATGTTCTTGTCACTTTGACGGTAGGTTCCCGCCCATTCCCAGACAGCTCCGAACATTTCCTTATGAATCCGTCTCAACGTCTTGTCCACCAGCAACTGGCGGCGAACCAGGCGGCTTGTTGAAGACCAGATGCGGGCTCGGAGGATGTTCTCTTCCTCGACTCGATTCAGTGCCTCTTGTGTCCTGATCCTGAGTAGGAGGCCTTGCGACTCGTTTTCGTCGAGCGGCGTCTGTCCGACCCCGGGAGGGTTGGCCACGTGAGGAGCCCCGCTAATCCCAGATCTGACGCGAATCTTGAGCGATGAGCCGTTCCCGAACGGCGTCAATCTCTGATTCCAGGGTGGCGGCCCCTGTGGACTGCTCCTCAAGTGACATTCCATGGCTGACCTCGATGACCATCCGGCGGGCGGCGAGGTTAGCCTGGTTACGAACCATCGCTGCCATCGAATCGCGTGGCACCAACGCGTAGACCAGGTCGCAGTTGAGCCCATCAGCGATCTTCCGAATCGTCCGGAGGGTTATCCCCCCCGTGGTTTCCGCGGCCTCGGCCTCACTGATTGCATTTTGGGAGACACCGACCCGACGGCCAAGTTGTCCAGCTGTCATTCCCAGGGCAGTCCGGACCGTTTTGAGCCGGCCCCCCTCGGGGACCGCCAAATGGACCCGGTCGATTTGGTCTCGAGAGAACACCCGATCGATCTCGTCTCGCTGGATGCGACGCCGAAGGCCCGAAACAGTCTCCAATGAGTTCATGCATAGGTTATACCCTATGGCGCTGGCATTGCGCAACAAGTAATAACCTATGGCGCTGCGGTATGCGCATAGGGCATGCCCTATGCGCTAGTGGCGGTCTCGGGCTCCAGCAGGAGATATCGCCAGACGAGGCCGGCGATGGCTCCCCCGGCCAGCGGTCCGACGAGGTAGAGCCAGGTGAACTGGAGCTGGGATCCAAACACGAGCGCGGGTCCCAGGAAGCGAGCGGGGTTCATTGCCGCCCCGCTTATCGGGCCGCCAACCAGGATGTCCAGAGCCACTGTTAGTCCGATGAAGAGCCCTCCCACCTTTGGCGCCCGCCTGTCGATGGCGGTCCCAAAGACGACGAAGACCAGGAAGAAGGTGAGAATGGCCTCTGCCAGCAGTGCCGACCCGAGCGGGATTCCTGATCCCGGCGCGGGAACTCCCCATCCGGTGGCGCGCAGTTCGCTGACAGGGATCACCAGCTCGATCAGAGCCGCGCCAGCCAGGCCCCCCGCCAGTTGCGCGGCCCAGTAAGCCAGGGCTCCGCGGGTTGAGATCTTTCCTGCCAACCTGGCGCCGAACGTGACCGCTGGGTTGAGATGGCCGCCGCTGATGGCCGCGGTGGCGCTGATCATCACCGCCAGCGTCAAGCCATGGGCCAGGGCCACCCCCAGGAGGCCGGCTTCACCTGCGGCCGCGCCGGCCACGGCGATTGCCCCGACCCCGACGAAGATCAAGGCGAATGTTCCGACGAATTCGGCCACGATCGGTCTTACTAATGGGTTCAATTGTTCACCGCGGCAGTCAGTGCTCCAAATTCGTCATCGGATAGTCGGACGCCGGCTGCGGCCACGTTCTCTTCGAGATGGGCCACGGTCGAGGTCCCAGGAATTGGAAGCATAACCGGCGACCGCTTCAGCAGCCAGGCCAGGGCCAGCTGGGCAGGGGTCGCACCATGCTCGGAGGAGATCACGTCCAATGGTCCGCCTGGCCTGGCCAGGGCGCCGACCGCGACAGGGAACCAAGGGATGAATCCGAGCCCTTCCTGAGTGCAATAGTCGAGTACATCCTCAGAGGCGCGGTCGGCCAGGTTGTACCGATTCTGGACGCTGACGATCGAGGTCAATCCGCGGGCGATCTTTATCTGATCGATGGTGACGTTGGACAGTCCGACGTGGCGGATCTTGCCTTCCCGTTGGAGGTCAGCCAGCGTGCCGACCTGGTCTTCAAAGGGCACCAGAGGGTCGACCCGATGCAGCTGGAAGAGATCGATGGCCTCCAGGCCGAGACGCCGCAAGCTCATCTCCGCTTCCTGCCGGAGGTACTCGGGCCGCCCTACCCCGTGCCATTGGCCGGGTCCGGTGCGGACAAGCCCGGCTTTGGTGGCAATGACCAGTTCCGCTGGGTAGGGGTACAGGGCCCGCTTGATCAGTTCCTCACTGACGTAGGGTCCGTAGGAATCGGCGGTGTCGATAAAGTTGATGCCCAGTTCCAGAG
>DASZFH010000106.1:0-3742 GCA_035939985.1 Candidatus Dormiibacterota bacterium | reverse complement strand
AACCGGTTCTGGGGAAGACCATCCGCAAAGGAGCAATCAAATGCCAGAACCTCTAACTTCTCTACTGCCCGTGTTGCCGCTGGATGAGGCCGTGGTGCTACCCCACATGGTGGTTACCGTCGGGCTCGATTCGGACGAGCGTCGAGCCGCCGTCCAGGCCGCGCAGGAGGGTGACCAGAGAATTCTTCTGGTTCCTCGTGTGGAGGGCCGCTATTCCCAGGTCGGGACGATTGCCAGAGTCGAGGAATCAGGCCGCACCCCCAACGGGACCGAGGTGGCGGTGGTTCGCGGACTTTACCGAGGGAGGCTCCTGAGTGCGGCCTCTGAGACCGGTGGAGCGCTATGGATCCAGGCCGAGCCCGCACCCGATCCAAAGGCTGCCTCACCCCAGGCGGCGGAGTTGGTGGTCGAATACCGGGCCATCTTGGAGAACCTGCTTGAGTCACGCGGTGCTCCAGGCGTGATGCAGATGATCAAGGGGATCGACAATCCCGGCCACCTTGCCGACCTGGCCGGGTATTCGCCGGAGATCTCGATCGCCCGGAAGTTGGAGATCCTGGAGACCATGGAGGTGGAGCCTCGCCTCGAAAAGCTGGTGGGGTGGACCCGCCAGATTCTGGCCGAGGCGTCGGTCAAGGACAAAATCCGCGCCGAGGTCAACGACAATCTGGAAAAGGCACAACGAGACCACATCCTGCGACAGCAGATGCAAGCCATCCGCAAGGAGTTGGGTGAGGACGGCGACGATGTCGTATCCGAATACCGGCGCCGCGTCGAAGAAGCCAAGATGCCCGAATCGGTGCGGACCGAGGTCGAAAGGGAACTCGGGCGGCTGGAGCGTACCAGTGAGCAGAGCCCTGAGCACGGTTGGATCCGGACTTACCTTGACTGGATGCTCGATCTCCCCTGGGGATCGATGTCCGACGATCGCTTCGACATCTCGGAGGCCAGACGGATCTTGGACGCGGATCACACCGGGTTGGACGACGTTAAGGACCGGATCATCGAATTCCTGTCTGTTCGCAAGAGGCGGTCAGCGCGCAAGTTGCAAGCGGTCGGAGGCCGGGGGTCCGGCGCCATCATTACCTTGGTGGGCCCGCCAGGAGTGGGTAAGACCTCCCTTGGGGAATCGGTGGCGCGAGCGATGGGGCGCAAGTTCGCCCGAGTTTCGCTGGGCGGGATTCGCGACGAGGCGGAGATTCGCGGGCACCGCCGAACTTACGTCGGGGCCTTGCCCGGCCGGATCGTGCGAGCCATCAAAGAGGCCGGAACCATGAACCCGGTGATCATGCTTGACGAGATCGACAAGGTCGGCTCGGACTGGCGTGGAGATCCATCGTCGGCACTGTTGGAGGTGCTCGACCCGGCCCAGAACCACTCCTTCCGGGATCATTACCTGGAGGTCGATCTGGACCTCTCCGACGTTCTCTTCATCCCCACCGCCAACGTTGCGGAGACTATTCCGGGTCCGCTCCTGGACCGGATGGAACTGCTCCGGCTCGATGGCTATACCGAGGTGGAGAAGCTTGCCATTGCTCGCGATCACCTGGTCGGACGCCAGCTCGACCGCAATGGAGTCGAGGCCAGCGAGGTATCGATCTCTGAGCAGGCCCTCAAGGCTGTGATTGCTGACCATACCCGGGAGGCTGGAGTTCGGCAGTTGGAGCGTCAGGTCGGTAAGGTGTTCCGCAAGGTTGCGACCAAGATCGACTCTGGCGAACTGTCGCCTCCGGTCGAGTTGGGCGAGGACGATATCCGGACCTACCTGGGCCGCCCCAGATTCCTCGGCTTCGAGGCGGCGGAGCGGACCCACGTTCCCGGTGTGGCTACCGGTTTGGCGGTGACGGGGACGGGGGGAGATGTTCTCTTTGTCGAAGCTACGGCCATGGCCGGTGACCCGGGACTGACTTTGACCGGCCAGCTCGGTGAAGTGATGAAGGAATCAGCCCAAATCGCGCTCTCCTACGTTCGCTCACATGCTCAAAGCCTGGTTCCAGACGCGACCTTTGATCGAACCTTATTTCACCTCCATGTCCCCGAGGGAGCGGTGCCTAAGGATGGGCCCTCAGCCGGGGTGACCATGGTCACGGCACTGGTCAGTCTCCTGACTGGCCGCCCGGTCAAGGGGACGGTGGGAATGACCGGAGAGGTGACGCTCCGAGGGCGGGTGTTGCCGATCGGTGGGGTCAAGCAGAAGGTGCTGGCCGCCCACCGGGCTGGGCTGACCGAGGTTATTCTCCCCAAGCGAAACGAACCCGACCTTGACGACGTGCCCAAGAGCGTGCTCGATGAGATGACCATCCACCTCGCGGCCGACGTGGCCGAGGTTCTGGAGGCGGCTTTGGAGCAGGCGCCCGTGGCGCAGGTGGCGGCGGCCTGAGGGATCGGAGGCCAGGCGTCGCGGTGGCGCCTGGCCTCAACGGGGGAGAAGAATTGTCAGTGAAGTGATAGCGCTGATATCAGATAGTACCACGGTCAGTGGGTGGGTCGTGTTAGAGCAGATCGCCTCAGAGCCAATCGCCCGCCGTTGGCTTTTCGGACGGCCCTCTAGAGGCCGGGCTGAAAAGGCGGGCGAGAGAGTTGGTGTCCAGGTGTGCGAGATCCGTCGTCCGGGACGAGGACCGGAGAATGGGTACTGGACGTACTTGAGCGAGGACCGCAGGACTGGGCGGCGGAGATTGTGGGCCTGGGCGCCCAGGCTCCGTTTGCCTTTTTCGGACGGGCCTCTAGAATGGCCTCTGGTTCGGGGAGTAGCGTAGCCCGGCAGCGCACCTGGCTGGGGGCCAGGGGGTCGCGGGTTCGAATCCCGCCTCCCCGACCATGAACCCCTTATTCGAATTCGCGGCCAATAGGTCCAATCCCAATAGGTCAGTCGTACTTAGTTCAGCCCATGATGCGTCTTCTGATCCTGACCTGCCTTCTGGATCACCTTGGTAAGCCCTCAACCTTTCTAGGTCACTTGGCCCGCCCCAGCCGTTCACCGACGGGGCTATGGCTCTGCCGAAGGCTTTGCCTTCCGTTGCTACCTCCGCCGTCTGGCTCATTTCGTCCTGAGCTGGCCCTTGGATCGTCACCAATGTGTCGAATGGTTCTCGGAACTTAGACCCAACGATCTTGTAGGAATGAACGTAGAGCTTGTCAAAGACGGTCTGGATCAACAACCGCCGTTCATTCCGGCCCGATTGTCGGAACAATTCTTGGGGACGAGCCAGTAGCTCGATAGCCTGAGTCAGCAATACTCGCCCGGCTTCCAGGCTGCCCTCAATCTCGGTCAGTTGTTTGGCCATCGTCTGCCGTTCAGCCCGAATAGCGCTCAGCTTGGCGGTCAACTTGGCTTCGGGCCAGGCCGGATCATCAAGCAAGTCGATGTAGCGGTCTTCGCTGCGGTCCAGTTCTTTGAGCCGAGCGGTGATCCGGGCATGGATACGAGTTTTCGTATCTTGCTCGTCGGCCAGCGTTTCATCGATCCTGGCTACGACCTGCTGCCGAAAGGCATCGGTTAGCCGAACCTTCGTCAAAAAATATGGTTCCAGCAACATTTCCAGTTCATCAGCCTGCACATAAGGTTGGTCGCATTGGCCGAGCCGGGCCTTGTTGCAGCGGGGCCACGTCCTGTCAAGTGGTGTATGAGCGATCACCGAGTCACCCATGCCTTCAGCTCGCCTTGGGGAGTGCGGGCGTCACCTCCTCGTTGCTGACGGATATGGCTTGGACTGCCTTGAGCGCCTCGACGCCGAGGTAG
>DASZFH010000105.1:0-2799 GCA_035939985.1 Candidatus Dormiibacterota bacterium | reverse complement strand
GGATCTGGCGACGGTGGCACGGGCCCATCGGGCTCGAGCACTTCCAGGGGATTCTAGTGGCTCAGACCGGGTACCAGGTCATCACCAATTGGCGTGAGGGTTCGAAACCGGCGCCTTCATAAAGGCGGACCGCGGCCTGGTTCTCGACGCGGGTCCAGACATAACCCAAGGTGACACCGCGGTCGCGAAACATCCCAACCGCATGCCGGACCAACGCCTCACCCACCCCCTGGCCGCGATGATCGGGCCGCACGAACAGTTCCGCAACCTCTCCTTCCAAGCCTGTCCCGGGATCGAATAGGACCACCCAACAGAATCCGATTGGAACTCCTGCTGGATCGGCCACAGCCAGAAACACGTTCTCCCCCTCGAATCGTCTCGGTACTCCCAGGTTGTGTTCAATCTCTTCTCTGCCCAGTTGCGGGTGGTCCGGGAAGTGGACCTGCTCGGCAACGAAAAGGTCTACCAGGAGTGGCTTGATGCGGTCAAGATCCGCTGGTCCAAGCTCAACGACCCGTGGATCCCGCACGGAGTCCAATGTTAAGGGGCGGGCGGCAAGTGGAGCCGACGGAGGGATTCGAACCCTCGACCTACCACTTACGAGGCGGTTGCTCTGCCGGGCTGAGCTACGTCGGCGCGAACGCAAAGGTACCAGGCGCCGACCAGCCCATACCGTTGGCTGGCCGGTTGCCTGGATTTCCTCACGTCTGGCCGGTTGCCGGATCAGACCTCTTTGTACTCAGCGTCGACGACATCGTCCTTGGACGTGGACTCCTCGGATTGCGCAGCGGCATCTCCGTCGGGGCCGGCACTCTGGTAAATGTGCTGGCCGATCTTCTGGAGGGACTCGTTGAAGTCATCCATAGCTGTGCGCAACGCCGCTTGGTCGGAACCCTTACTCGCCTCCCGAAGAGTTTCGAGCTTGGCTTCGACTTCCGCCTTGACATCGGCTGGAATCTTGTCCTGGTTATCTTTGATGACCTTTTCGGCTTGATGGATCATCGAATCGGCCTGATTGCGGAGCTCGACTTCCTCGCGCTTGGCCCGGTCTTCACCGGCGTGAGCCTCGGCCTCCTTGACCATCTTCTCGACCTCGTCCTTGCTCAATGTTGAAGACGCCGTGATGGTCACGGTTTGCTCGCGTCCGGTGCCTTTGTCCTGTGCTTTGACGTTGAGAATGCCGTTTGCGTCCAGATCGAAGGTGACTTCGATTTGAGGCATACCTCTTGGGGCGGGCGGGATGCCATCGAGCATGAACCGTCCCAAGGTTCGATTGTCACGAGCGAAGTCCCGCTCACCTTGGAGCACGTGAACCTCAACGGAGGTTTGGCTGTCGGCCGCCGTGCTGAATATTTGGGAGCGCGACGTCGGGATGGTCGTGTTGCGGTCGATCAGCTTGGTGGAAACCCCACCCTGGGTCTCGATACCCAGTGATAGAGGGGTCACATCAAGTAGCAGAACGTCCTTGACCTCTCCCTTCAAAACTCCAGCTTGGATAGCCGCGCCCACCGCGACCACTTCGTCCGGATTGACACCCTTGTGTGGTTCCTTGCCACCAGAGAGATCCTTGACCAGTTGCTGAATCACCGGCATCCGGGTGGACCCGCCCACCATGACGACTTCATGGACTTCCTGAGGAGTCAAGCCGGCATCCTTGAGCGCGGCCAGGAAGGGTCCCCGGCAGCGTTCAGTCAGATCCGTAGTCAGCGATTCGAACTTGGCCCTGGTCAGGGTCGTCTCAAGGTGCTTGGGACCCGTCTGATCTGCAGTGATGAAAGGCAGGTTGATGGTCGTCTCAAGCCGACTGGAAAGTTCGATTTTGGCCCGCTCAGCGGCTTCCGTGAGACGCTGGAGCGCCTGCCGGTCAGCCTTGAGATCGACCCCATTATCCTTCTTGAATTCGTCGGCCAGCCAATCAACGATCCGGCGGTCATAGTCATCTCCGCCGAGGTGGGTGTCACCGTTGGTGGATTTAACTTCGAAGACGCCATCGCCCACGTCGAGAACGGAGACATCGAACGTGCCTCCACCCAGGTCGAACACCAGGATGGTCTCGTTGCTCTTCTTGTCCAGGCCGTAGGCCAGTGAAGCGGCGGTGGGCTCGTTGATGATTCGCAGGACATTCAGGCCCGCGATTTGCCCGGCGTTCTTGGTCGCCTGGCGCTGCGAGTCGTTGAAGTAAGCGGGCACGGTGATTACGGCGTCGGTCACCTTCTCGCCGAGATAAGCCTCGGCGTCGGCCTTCAGCTTCTGGAGCACCATTGCCGAGATTTCCTCAGGCGTGAACTCCTTGCCGGCGTTGGGAACCGCGACCACCGCGCGGCCTTCCGTGTCGGCCTTGACTGCGTAAGGGACGATCTTGCGCTCGGAATCAACCTCGGCGAAATTGCGGCCCATAAAGCGCTTGATTGATGAAATTGTGTTGTCCGGATTTACCGCCGCCTGCCTGCGGGCCAGTTGTCCGACCAGGCGTTCGCCGGTCTTGGTGAAAGCTAGTACCGAGGGGGTGGTGCGAGCGCCTTCCGAATTGGGAATCACCACGGGCTCGCCGCCTTCCATGACGGCGATAACCGAATTGGTCGTCCCCAGGTCGATTCCTACTGTCTTAGCCATTCTGAGTTCCTCCGGGGAAGACTGCCTCTTCCCCTTTTGTCATTTCGGGTGGATCGATATCCAAGTCGGTTCTTCCCACAAAGGGTTGGGTCCCAAACCCGTAGAGTTCTCAACCGATTGGCGCTATTCTGGGCCCCGGATTGAACGAACTCCGAATCGCGTCCATCAGAGTTCTCGCCGACGTCG
>DASZFH010000104.1:0-3922 GCA_035939985.1 Candidatus Dormiibacterota bacterium | reverse complement strand
CGCCGAGCCACCCGTTGGGTGGATGAGCCCCATCAGGAGGCGGATGGTGGTGCTCTTGCCGGCTCCGTTGGGGCCGAGGTAGCCGAGAGCTTCTCCCTCCGTAACATCTAGATCGAGACCGAAGAGGCCACGGCCGCCGCCGTAATCCTTGGTCAGCCCCTGGGTTTTGATAGCTGCGGTCATAGCTCACGTCCTGGACTCAGTTTGTGGAAGCTTGTCGCTTGACTTTACTGATCGACGCATCCATATTGTCTGCGGGTAGGCGTGTCATCGCCAGGAGAGGGAGGAAGCCATGAATTTTGGTTCCAGAATTCGCTGTTTAGCCGGGATAACCGGCGCCGCACTGGGTGCGCTATCGTTGTCCGCGGCTTTGGGGGGATCAGTTCTGGCCGCCCCATCGGGGGCCGCACCGCAGAGTTGTGGTGATCCCTGCCAGCTATCCGTAGCCAACCAGGGTGGGTCCTTCGAGGTGAAGACCGGCGGGGTCCTGATCGTTTCCCTCGCTGTTGGTCCTTGCAACAGCTGGGAAACAATCTCGGACGGCAAGGTCCTGGTGGCCGCTCCCCAAAGTGCACCTGGCTCTGGGTCCCACGCTGTTTTTACAGCCGCAACCATCGGGCAGGCCGACATTGTCGCCACCTTTATTTCAGTGCCCCCCAGCCCGGGCGCGGTCTGTCCGGGGACCATACCGCTACCACTGAGGTGGACGATCGCGGTCAGCTCTCAGACCATCGTCAGCCCGCCGGGCCCGGCGCTAAATGTGATCGGGCACCCTCAGATATTTCAGGCCTCGGTGACATGGGATCCCCCGGCCAGCGATGGTGGAGCACCGATTACGGCGTACGCCATCTATGCATATGGCGTGCCGCCGGCTGTGTCGAAGATGTTTGAGACCGCGGCCCAGCCGGCGAACAATGCCGTGATTGCGGCTCCACTGACCGGCAAGGCCTACTACACCTTCACCGTTATCGCCTTCAACGGGCAGTGGGGAGCCTGGTCGCAGTGGGCTCCGTGGATTACCGTGGGCTGGGAAGGACCACCACCGAGCCCGCCAACGCCGAGCCCGACGCTGACGCCGAGCCCAACTCCAACTCCGAGCCCAACGCCGAGCCCAACGCCGAGCCCAACGCCGAGCCCATCGGTCTGTCACGTCCACCCGTGTGTCTACGTCCTCACCGGGGATGGTGGTGGGGCACACGTTCAGCTGGGTGACACCGTCAAGGTCGAATTGAACGACTCAGCCCATATTCACTGGGAAGCCGGTGTTACAAACGGATCAGCGGTTCTGACCGTCAGTTCGGCAATTGACCCTCCCGTGGGAGCGGCGGGCCTGTACGTTGAGACCTTCAAAGTTACTGGGACAGGCATGGCCTTGATCACTGCTCAGGGCACGCCCGTCTGCGGCCCCCCGCCGGGATGTGTTGGACCCCCCGTTGAGGTCCTGTATTTCCAAATCATCAGTCCACAGACGATCCTCACATCCACTGACTCGACTTCCACACATGTTGTTAAGCGTGGCGACGTAGTCGAGGTCCAACTCAACGAGGGCATGCGATGGCAAATTACAAGTTCCAATCCCAGCGTTCTCTCCCTTCAATCAACAACCGGAGGGCAAGGCGCTGGTGTCAGCATCACCACCACCGTGGCTGATTTCGTGGCCGCAGCCAGTGGTACCGCGGACATCGAGGCTACCGGTTCGCCGGTTTGCATCGCCGGCACTCCGTGCCCAGCCCTTCTCATCCAGGACAAGTTCCATATCGTCGTCCCCTGATTAGCACTGTCCGAGGGCAGCTCGGCCCGCGCCACCGGCCCATCGTCAGTTGTCGTACAGCCCCGCGGGGACGCGGCGGGATAAGCTTGCCTGCGTGAACTTCGCCCAGACGGCGACCGTCGCCGCCATCGTGGTCGCTCTGATCCACCTCTGGTTCCTGGTGCTTGAGATGTTCCTCTGGCAATCGCCCGTTGGGCGACGTACTTTTGGGACCAGCGCGGAGTTCGCCCGCGAATCCGCGGCCCTGGCGGCGAATCAGGGCCTCTACAACGGATTCCTGGCCGTGGGACTCCTATGGGGCGTCCTCCAATACGGAGTCGTCACCAGCCGGGGCATTGTCTCTTTCTTCCTAGGCTGCATGATCGTTGCCGGAGTCTTCGGTGCGATCACCGCCAACAAGCGCATCCTCTTCGTGCAGGCTGTGCCCGCCGCGATAGCCCTCGCCCTGGCCTGGTTGGCCTAGGAAGTACCGACGGATTCCTGTCAGGAGCCTGGAACTGGGGCCGCCTGGCTGCCCTGAGTATTTCAACAAATGTGTTAACTTAATAGTTAGCACCTACTAACTACGTCGCCCCGGTGATCGAACGGGGCGGAGGAATCTAAGTTCTTGACCGAGACCCAAACGCTCGCTCTGGGCTTCATCGCCGGAGTGACCATACTCCTGGGGTTGCCATTGGGCCGGCTCCGCTCACCCCGACCAGGTTTGCGCCAGTTCCTGAACGCGCTTGCCGTTGGCATCCTCCTCTTCCTGATCTGGGACGTTCTCAGTCATGCCTATCAACCGCTGGACGGGGCCCTTGCAGCGTTCCATGCCCACACTGGCGGTCTCGCCCCAGTCGTCGGTTACGGGTCGCTCTTCCTCGGCGGTCTCGCGGTCGGTCTAATAGCTCTGGTGCTTTACGAGAGCTGGCTTTCGCGGCAGGGCCGTGAGCTGACCGGTCCATTTGGGCCGGGAGCTATGGCAGGGGGTGAGCTGCATGCTAGACGCGTTGGGATCGCCTCTTGGTCGCCCGCCCGGCGGTTGGCGCTCCTGATCGCGGTGGGGATCGGACTCCACAACTTCGGCGAGGGGCTGGCCATCGGCGGCAGCGCCGCCATGGGTGCCATCAGCCTCGCCACCCTGCTTGTGATCGGGTTCGCCCTCCACAATGCGACGGAGGGTTTCGGGATTGTCGCCCCGCTGGCGGCGGCGGGGGAGCGACCATCCTGGGGCTTCCTGGCCGCGATGGGAGCCATTGGCGGGGGGCCGACCTTTGTCGGTACAGCTGTTGGGCGCCAGTTCACCTCGCCGGTCATGAGCACGCTGTTCCTGACTCTCGCCGCCGGCTCGATCCTCTACGTCGTCATCCAGCTTCTTGGCATTGCACATAGGGCGGGTCATCGCAACCTGCTCTACGCGGGCCTCCTGTTGGGATTGTTCGCCGGGTTCACAACCGACATGGTGGTCAGCGCCGGCGGGGGCTGAGGCCCAATTCAAGACAATCGGTAGCGCTCGGGCATACCATCTCGCGTTCCAACTCAAGATGCTGCTTGCCCACCTGGTTGGATCTCCATGAGGCAAAAGTCCCACTCGAACCCGGGACCTGGGCCCTATGGGCATGGAGTGCCGACCAGACTAAGGTAACGCCGCAGGGAATTTAGATGATGACCATATCGCGGCTTAGCCGTTCATGTGGGTCGAAGTTGATGGTGGCAAGGGGCTCTCGATTGCTGCCGGCATTCTTGGCCCTCCTCGTAGCGACCGGCCTTTGGCTGGGAACGTCGGCGCCATTACTAGCCGGCGCCTCGACCCTGAGCACGGTTCGGATCAACGCCGGCGGGGATGCGGTTGCTCCGTTCGCCGCCGATCAGTATTACAGCGGTGGAACGACCCTTCACAGCACCAACGTCGTGTCAACCGCCGGTGTCAGCAATCCGGCACCAGAGGCCGTCTATCAGCAGTACCGGTATGCCAGCAACTTGACCTATACGGTTCCAGGCTTCCCATCCGGCTCAAATGCGGCAGTCCGCTTGCATTTCGCCGAGACATGGTGGACCGGCAGCGGGCAGAGGGTCTTCAGCGTGCGGCTCAACGGCCAATGGGTATTGACCAACTTCGACATCTGGCAGGTTGCGGGAGGATCCAACAAAGCGGTGGTTGAGGACTTCAAT
>DASZFH010000103.1:0-4022 GCA_035939985.1 Candidatus Dormiibacterota bacterium | reverse complement strand
TTCCACCTCGATCGCCCGGGACAATCCTGGCTGGCGGAAGACCTAGAAGGGTATGAGGAGTCGGCAGTCGGGACCTGGCTTCTGTCGGACCCGGTTCGCTAGGCTCGCAAACCAAGCGCTTACTGGCAGTCTTTCATCATCAAACCCACTGAAACAGACACTGCTCTCAAATTCAAACAGGCCGAGATGCAAGCTGGACCACCACCAATTGCCATCTGCACTGGGTCTGGGGTTCGTATGTCTCCGGGGGCACTTATTCGCTCTCCGATACGAGTTCAAGGATTCGGCCGTTGCCTCGGCCTGAGCTGACTTAGTAACCCCTATCCCATGTCCTATTCTTGGCCTGCCGTGGAACCTCTTGAGCTTGCAGCGTTGCGGTCGGTCGTCGGAGAGCAACCCTCAGAATCTCTCCCTGCCCTTGCAACGGAGGCATTGGTTCGCGGTCTTAACTCACCGGCGCTGGCCCAACTTGCCGGGTCCAATCCCACAGACATCGGCCTACGGGACTTATTCACGAACGCAGTCAGGGAGCTTGGGATCGAGGTGCCACAAGACGAGGACGACGCGTTATGGCTGCTCGTCAGACTTGCGGCCACCCAAATTATCGAAGGAGAGGTCGGGGCGTACGAGGGAGCAGCCTGGATCTGGGGACACGCGTCCGACAGGGTCAAAGCTGAAGGTGACCTTCGTGTCTTCATCGGTCTTGCATCCGAATGGGAGGACCACCCCGCATATCGGTCCGAGATTGAGGCGACAATCGTAGAGGAGGCTGGGATCTTGCTTGGGCGGCCGAAGCCGAGGACGTGGGTGAAGGTCATGGCCCGTCAAGGTTCGGGCCCCCTTTGGGAGCCCAGAACCCACAGCAATCTATCCCCGGCGGACCTGCCGATCGACAATGCTCTCACATCCGACCTTGTCTGTTGGGCGGCCCAGTACGACTCTACTTTCGGTGGCGGGCCGGAGGACAGCTCTGGATTCGCCAGCCGCGAAGAGGCTCTTGAGTTCGTCGAGCGTGGTCGAGACCTGGTTGAACGTCTCCAGGAATCGCTCGGCAATTCCTGGCATGTCGAGTACATCCCAGAACCAATCTCGCCCCCGGGGCTTCGAGTCCGAGGTGTGGATTGAAGGCTGAGAGCTGACAAGGTCGTCGGATGCGGAATTCGATCGCTATTCGACAAAGTCTGGGGAGAGTCGTCGAGACATATGGTGCGCAGCCATTTAGGTGCTCGGTCATAACGGCTGACGTTGGTACCTGATTCGGTACGGTTCGCCAAATCCAACCCTGACACCGGCTTGCGCGTAAGGTGGGAGGGGTGACCTATGAGCCGTCGGCCGAACCGAATCGCCCCCACGGCGCGCCAGCCAGAGCGCAGACCATGGCGTTTCAAGGGTTCGCGAACTCGATCGTGAGGGGCCTGCTGAGGACCCCATTGGTGTCCCGGGCAATCGGCAAACGCTTGATCACGGTCTATGTCGTGGGCCGCAAGTCTGGGCGTCACTACGACATTCCCGTCGCCTACACCCAGCATGACGGAGGCCTGGTGGTCGGCACACCCTTCGCCTGGGGTCGCAATCTTCGAACAGGCGAACCGGTCGAGGTTCGGCTGCGGGGTCGGCGGCGGACAGCCGATGTTCAGGTGTTCAGCGACGAGGCGGGCGTGGTCGAGCAGTACGGGATCATCGCCCGAGACAATCACCAGTTTGCCAAGTTCAACATGATCGGAATCGGCCCTGATGGCAGCCCGAATCCAGACGACCTCCACCTGGCCTGGGCCGGTGGCGCCCGAGCCTTCCGTTTGACACCGCGCTGATTCGCCCCCTCCCGAGGCGATCGGAATCGGCCGTGGGGAAGGAGCTGAGTAATGATCCTGGCCACCCTTGGGGGCCTTGTCGGTCTACGCTCAGACCGTGAGTTACGTCTAT
Source organism: Candidatus Dormiibacterota bacterium (assembly GCA_035939985.1). GTDB lineage: Bacteria > Chloroflexota > Dormibacteria > Dormibacterales > Dormibacteraceae > DASZFH01. Next base: position 2,099 of record DASZFH010000103.1, on the reverse strand, counting down.
ACCCACGGGCACCACGAGTCGGTTCTCCGCAGCCATAGCTGGCGCACCGCAGAGAATTCGGCTGGATATCTTCTCGGATCGCTCGGTCCAGGGCAGCGAATCCTCGATGTCGGCTGTGGACCTGGCACGATCACGCTCGACTTGGCCCGTCGCGTCGCTCCAGGCGAGGTGTTGGGCATCGATTCCGATCCCGGAGTTGTGGCTAAAGCCGAGGCTCTGGCAAGGACCAGTGATGTGGATAACGCCACATTCCAAGTTGGCGACGCCTACAACCCGGGCTTTGACGATCGGACCTTCGACGTCGTTCACGCGCACCAGGTGTTGCAGCACCTGACCGACCCGGAACGTGCCCTGCGTTCTCTTTGGCGAATTCTCCGCCCAGGTGGCACCCTCGCGGTCCGCGATAGTGATTACGGTGGCTTCGTCTGGTCCCCCGCGGATCCTGCTCTGGATCGATGGATGGAGTTGTACCAGCAGATCACCAAACGCAACGGCGCTTGCGCCAATGCCGGGCGATACTTATTGAGCTGGGTCCAGGCGGCCGGGTATCAACAGATCCGGTTCAGTTCGTCCACCTGGACGTTTGCGGACCCGGAGAGCCGGGCGTGGTGGGGAGGGCTTTGGGCGGATCGCGTCGAGTTCTCCGCCTTTGCCGAACAAGCAATCTCTTATGGCCTCTCTAACCAGACCGAACTGCATGAGGTAGCTGCTGCCTGGCGTCGATGGATCGACCAGCCTGGCGGTTGCTTCGTGGTTGTTCACGGCGAGATCCTGGCCGCTCCATAACCGAAGCCTCAATTCCTCCGTTCGAACGGCAGACGTGTTATGTGCGCGATTCCATTGATCCGTCGTCGCATAGCTGAACCATGGGCCGGGTTGAGTTCTGCCTGGATTCAAAGCCGGCGCGCCAGCTTGGCCGGGGCAGCCGCTTCACTGGGCGTCCTGTTGTGTGGCTGCGCGCTTCCCGTAGCTTCCGATCCAATCGCGCGGACGGAGATGCCCAGGGCCTGCAGCTCGATTGGAGTCCCTGGAAGGACTGGAGAGATCCACTTGCCAGCACACCCATCGCGTCTCCCCAGCCTTTTGCTCGTCTTTCACGGTATCGGCAGTACCGGCAGGGCGATGGAGGCTCTGACAGGGTTTGACCAGCTAGGAGATCGTGATGGGGTGGTCGTTGCCTATCCCGACGCCTTGAATGGAACGTGGAACCAGGCCCCCGCGATCATGGGCTCGGTTCCCGACGACGTTGGATTCATTAATGGCTTAATCGATCACCTTGCCAATGCCGGCTGTATCGATCGCACCAAAGTCTTTGCCGCCGGGTTCAGCAACGGCGGAGGGATGACCTACCGGCTGGCCTGCGATAGCGCCACCACTTTGACGGCAATCGGGCTGGTCTCCACCGACTACCTCGGATCGAGCGATTGCAAGCGGTCCGCGCCGATCGCCGTCTTCGCGCTGCACGGGAAGGCGGACACGACCATGCCTTTGGCGGGAGTCACCTACGGAACCAGCGTTCATCCTTCCGTGTTGGTCTGGGCGAGCGGATGGGCGGCTGCCAACGGCTGCCAACCAACTCCAGCGACACGCGACACCTCGACCGCGACCCGCCTGTCCTGGACCACCCGGTGCTCTGGGGGAGCGTCAGTGACCTTGACGGAAATTAATCGCGGGACCCATGAATGGTTCAGGGGCGACTCGGATGCGACTCAATCGATCTGGACGTTCCTGAGGGGCCAGGGCCTCTGAGCCCTGGTCAACCGATCCGCGACGATGCTTTGGCCCCAGGCCTAGGCATTTGCGCTCCTCGTAGCACCGGTATGGCAACCAGGCTTTCCCCTCGCCAGCCCAATCAGGTGATTACCTGGACCCGGGGATCGACTCGTGCCCACTTTTCGTCGGCAGTCACCACCGCGGTGGCGTTCGTAACCTTCCCGACAGCTAGCACGAGGGCGTCCGGAAGGCGGATCGAGCGGTGCTCCGCTCGGATCTTCGCGGCGGCCTTGGCGGCATCGCGGTCGATGTTGTGGACCTGGTCGACAATCGCGTCCACGAATGCCTCGGTTTGCCCCACGGCTCCCGGACCAAGCCGACTCGCG
>DASZFH010000102.1:0-5163 GCA_035939985.1 Candidatus Dormiibacterota bacterium | reverse complement strand
GCTCACCTTGCCCAGAACTCCGGTGAAGGTGAGCCCGCCCCAAGCAAAGAGAACGATCGGCGGGGCATGGGTGGCGGGATTGATGGCCATCAGATCGACCACCGGCTGGGTGAGCTTACGCACATCGCTGTTGGCGGCGTTGACAGTGCGGTTGGCATGCTTGTGCTGCTCCAGAGAATCGAATACGAGTTCCATCTGGAGTGTGCGGAGATTGCCGTTGACGAACTGCAGGAGGGGAGTGCTGAGACCAGGGACCGCGGCCTGGGCGAAGTTGTTGTCTTTATTGAGTGTGTATTCGTCCGGGTTGAAGAGGACCTCAAAGCGCTGGCCCGTGTCCAGGTTGGTCAGGGTCGCGTATTCGAGGGCCATTTCAGCCGCGTGCCAGCCGTTCACGCTGAGCCACTGCTCGGCGCTCGATCTGTCGGATCACCTGGTTGGCGATCTCGTCGAGGTTGGGCGGCGGCGCCACTGCCGGGACGCCAGGGAATGATGGCGGCGCCTCGATCACCTGATGTCCGGTCCTTGCCTGCGACTCCCCGACGGGTCCGGCTGTGGAGGGCGCGGGCAGCGTGCGAACAACCGTGACCGGGCCCCGCGGGCCGGGCGGTCCGGGGAGGCCGGGAAGGCCCGGAGTTCCGTTTGAGCCTGGGAGGGCGGGCAGGGTGGCAGGGTTGATCACGGCCCCGAACCAGGGCCCGGCGGGCGGGGCTTCGACGCGGTTGGGCCGGATAACCAGGACCCTCTCCAGCAGCTGCCGAGTGGGAGTTTGAATGGAGTGGCCGGGGCGTTCGCCGGCTCTCGAAATCCGCGGTCGCACCCCGATCTGCTGCACTGCCGCCGCCCGAGCCAGTGCCCCACGGGTCTGAACCAGGATCTGGATTCGGGGCCCGGGAGTCGCAGTGGCTCGCCCCATTACAAACGTCCTCTCGATCAGCCGGGGCCGGCGCCGAGCCAGAACTCTCTCAAGTCCCAGCAACCGAGGCAAGATCCGACCCCCGACGGCGCCCGTTAGGAACGCCCTCCGTCCGATAGGCCGCAACGGTGCGAGACTAGTGCGAAGGCGCGTGGTCCAGGCCTTGCCCGATCGGCAGAGCCCAGCCGGGCGAAGCCGCTCAAGCACCGGCCGACTCCTCATTGGCCCGCTGGTTCAAGCGAGAGATCTCACCCACCCACCGTCGTCTGTCCCGATGCTCCAAGGAGAGGATCCGCTCCTCGTCCCAGTGGAAATGATAAGCAACGAAGGCTACCTCCTCGAGGACAGCGTCGACGGGGTAGCCTCGAACCCCCCCAGGCCGGAAACCTCGGCCGCGAACTCATGCTCGCACTGGGGGCAACTGACACTGATGCGTTCGGGCTCCAGTGCGTTGATGCGGTTGTAAAGGTCCTGCAGGTAGGCGAGATCGGTCGCGTAAAGGTCCTCGATCACCTTGGGAGTGACCTGGCTCAACGATCCCAGGCTGGTGAGGACGCGAGAGAGGAGAATGACAATCAGATAGGCCGGGTTCTTCTCCACGCGAGGGTCGCGCAGAGGCAGGATCTCATCAGCCGCGGTGGCCCTACGCATCACCCCCTCCCGGTGCAGGGTCCCGTCTGCGTCGGCGTAGCCCAGGGGGAGAACGAAATCGAATTCGGTCTGCAGCATCAGGCTCGCTCAACCCCCTCGTGAGCGATCTCCAGAGTCTCGACGCTGAGATCGCTGCCGCTGGCGTTGAAGCTGGTCCCATCCCACTTGGTCGGCCAGCCGTCGACAAAGTCCCAGCGGGCCTTTTCGTTGCCCTGCATGTCGAGCTGCACGATCGAGCCGTTCTTGCGCTGGACGCTACCCACCAAAGCCTGGTGGTGCCAGTCATACAGATCGGTGGAATCGGTCAATCCCCATTTGAGAACGATGTTGGGGTACTTGATCCGGCCCGGGATCTTGCTCACCTGGCCTTTGCCCCCCTCCGGGTTCTCCACCACCTCGACCGACGAGCCCAGCCCGGTGCACTCCCGAAAGTGGGCCTGGCTGATGCCATCGATCTCCACTCGAAATAGAAAACTGGAATATGGATCGATCCTCGTTGCGATTGCCATCTAGTCCTCCTTGTCTACTCAGGCTTCGGAAACGGTGGCTCCGCCGTCCCAGATGCCGATTCGAACGATGATGAATTCGGCGGGGTAGGAGGGGCGGACCCCGATCTCGATGGTCAGGATCCCCAGAGCCATCTGGTCGGGCGGGTTGAGCGCGTCATCGATACGGACGTAAAAGGCGTCCTTGGCCGTGGCTCCAAAGAGGGCCCCATCGGACCATGCCTTCTTGAGGAAGGCCTTGATCGAGCGTTGCAGCTTGCCCCACAGGTTGATGTTGTTGGGCTCGAAGACCGCGAATCGGATCCCCTCGGCGATCGACTGCTCCAGGAACAGGAAAAGCCGCCGGATGTTGACGTACTGCCAGTTGGTATTCCCGGCCACCACCGCCGTGGTCCGAGCCCCCCACACCGTCGGGGCTCCGCCCTTCAGGACTCGAATCACATTGACCCCGTAGGTCATGTTGAGCAGACCTTGTTCCATATCGGTCAGAACCGACTCCACCCCGATGGTCCCGGCCAAGCTTGCTTCCAGGCCGGCGGGAGCCTTGAACACACCGCGTGAATTGTCGGTGCGGGCGAACATACCGGCGATATGGCCCGAGGGAGGGACGAATAGGTTGGGTGCCGCTACGGCCGGAGGCGGACTACCCGGGGGCGAAGACGCCGGGGGGACCAGCACCCAGGGGTAATAGAGGGCGCCAAAACCATTGAAGGAGGCCAATGGCTGAATGCGGTTGGCCACGGCTGTGATGTCGTCGCCCAGCTTCGAGTCCAAAATGGCGAAACGATCGCCGACTCGGGGCGGCGCGCCCTGGCAGTGATCGAGCAGCTGGGTCTGGATAACGCCGCCGATTGGGTCGGGAAAGCCCATCGCGTCGGGGATGGCGACGATATTGACGTCGACGTTGAGCAGCGTGTCAAGGCCGTTCTGGTAATCCCCGGGACCAAGCGCCGCCAAGTTCTCGTCCACTCCTCCCGCCAGCGGGACCGGGGTGATGGGCTGGGGATCCATGGGCACATTGGAGGGCGGGAGCTCTGGCGGCGCCGGGCTGAACGGGGAGACGACGACCAGCCCGGAGTTGGGGTTGACCTCGGTTACGTAGTAACGGGGGCTGGTGGGCTCCATCGAGAGGAAGGTGTGGGCTTCGGAGGTCGTACCCGTGATGTCGAGATCGAACTCTCGGGAGGAGGCGGCAAGGGTTGCCAGGCTGTAGTTGTTCACCACTGGCTTGGTCAGTGTCACCCGGAAGGTGATCAGCGGCGGGGGAGAGGTCGTGAGCAGGATCGTTTCGACACTGACGCTCTTGACCACCACCGTCTCGGAGCTGGTCCCGTCCGCGATCAGGAGATAGGTGCCGGGAGTGAGGTAGCTCATCGTGTCGACCGTGTCGGTGAAGCGGATGACCATGTCCTGAGCGGCCGTAAGGTCGGGCAGCTGCAGGGTGGCACCCGCAATGGCCGCCGGCAGAGGCTGGCTGAGGGTGACGGTCTTCTGGTTGATGAGCACGATCGTTGCGCGGTGAGATGGGTCGCCCCCGATGATGACGTTGTCTCCGGGCCGGAACTGGACCGCGTCATCGGTGGACCCTAGGGTGATGGCGGTGCCCGCCACGGTCACGATGGTGGGACCGTGGGTGAAGGCGTGAAGTGCGGTGAGGGCCGAGGTGTGGTGGACGGTGGCAGTGATCGAGTTGCCGGCGGTTCCGAGTTGCAGCGCCTGGAGCGCGATCACGTTGGTGCCTGCCCCGTCAACCAGATCGGCAACGGCAAACGCTGCGTTGCTGACCCGGACCACATAGAGGAGCTGACCCTGGTTCTGGAAGAAGCCCTGAACGGCGTACCAGAGGTAGTAGCCGGGGAGCGGTTGGGAGCCGAATATCTGCTTGAACTGGTCCCAACTGGTGATCAGAGTGGGCTGGAGGATTGGACCCATGGGAGCCGGACCCAGCAGGGCCACCACACTGGTGGTCACTCCTTGGATCGGCGGGGCGGGCGTGAACTCCTGTATGTAGACGCCAGGATACGAAACCTGTATGGCCAAAACCGGTCCTCCATGTAGCCCCCCCCAACACCAAATGGGTGCCCGACGGCCGGGGGAGTGCCGTCACCAGGATTATCACGTGCCGGACAGTCCGGCGTCCAGTGCCATTTGAGGGCGATGTCCTTGGCGGTAGCTCATGGTGCCTGGGTAACTCGGCCCAGGCCCTTGCCAGCCTTACCTACCCCACAAGCCGGATGGCTAGATCAGAACCAGGTTGTATTCGCCGCTGAGGCTGGGAACATCGATCGCCCGAGTCACAGTGAGGTGGCCCTGGAGACCTGCTTCGAGGTGGTAGGCGCCGCGCCGGAGGCCCTCGAAAATAAATTGCCCAGCCGGGTTGGTGGTAACGGTGCGATTCAGTTCGACCAGACGCACCCACGCCCCGGTAACGGGCTGCCCGGTCAGGGTGACCACGCCCCCGATGGCGGTCAGCTCCTCCAGGTCAGGATGGCCGACGGTCCCGAATTCGCTGAACAGGGTGGTCACAGGTGGTCCGCTGAGGCGTGGCGCATGCACCACCGGAAGTGTCACCACCAGGTCGACAACCGGCTTCCAGATGGTGTCCATGCGCATCCAGAAATCGGCCATCTTGTCGAAGGGCTGGGATGGTGCCACCACCGCCGGCAGCGCCGGATTGAGCATCTCGGGCGGGAATCCAGGCGGCAGAGGGTTGGGGCCATAAATGGCGTTGGCGTCCAGGGGTAGAGCCTCCATGAGCACCGTCGTAACCTCGTGGAGCAGCACGCCTTCCTCGATCGCCGGCTCCACCAGCGGAGTCGGCTTGGCGGGACTCCAAGCTGAGATCAGGTAGCGGCAATTGAGGCGGGCGGGTGCCCGCACCGCCTGCTGGTTGATGCCGGAGCCCTGCATGTAGACGTCATTCGAGCGCAGTTCGGCATTCTCGTAGAGCTCAATCAGGTACACGTCCAGGACCATCCCGAGCGAGCCCGAAACCGTCTTGCGCCAGTCGTCGTCAGGAGCACTGAAGCTGATCTGATTGGCCGGCAGTCCGGCGATGCGGGTCGAGAGCAGCTGCCGGAGCATGTCGTCCAG
>DASZFH010000101.1:0-8220 GCA_035939985.1 Candidatus Dormiibacterota bacterium | reverse complement strand
CCACACCCGGTGGGCCACCCATGGCCGGCCGACCGAGGTCAACGCTCACCCCCATATAGATTGCTCGGGGCGGATCTTCGCGGTCCACAACGGAATCATTGAGAACTTCGCGGAGCTTCGGACCGAATTAGCGGGTCAAGGGCACGAATTCATATCCGATACCGACAGCGAAGTGATCCCGCATCTGGTCGAGAGCCTGCCTCACGAATCGGTCGAGGAGCTTGTGCTGGCGGTCAGGCTGGCCCTCGGTCGGCTCGAAGGCACTTACGCCCTGGCCCTCTGCAGTCTTGACCACCCTGGCCTGCTGATCGGGGCCAGGCGCAACGCTCCGCTGGTGGTGGGATTGGCGGAAGGGGAATGGTTCCTGGCTTCTGACATCACGGCGGTGATCGGGCACACCAAGCGGGTCATGCCCCTGGGCGAGGGCCAGATGGTCGTAATCGACTCCAACGGTCCGACCATCACCTCGATCGCCGACGGGACCATTCTCACCGCAAACGAGATCGAAGTGGATTGGGATGTCAGTCAGGCTGAAAAAGCGGGCTTCCCCCATTTCATGTTGAAAGAGATCGGAGAGGCCCCTGAAGCGGTGGCCAATGCCCTGCGGGGAAGGCTGGACAGATCCGGTTCGGTACAACTCGACGATATTCTCGAAGAGGGCGGCGTCATCGACCGCATTGACCAGGTCCTTCTCCTTGGGATGGGGACTTCGCTTCACGCTGCCATGGTCGGTGAGCATGTGATCGAGGCCTGGGCCGGAATACCGGCGCGAGCCCAGGATGCGTCCGAGTTTCGCTATCGTCGGCCCTTGGTCGGACCTCGAACCCTGGTCGTCGTCATCACCCAATCGGGGGAAACGGCGGACACCTTGATGGCGATGAGACTGGCCAAGGAATGTGGATCAATGACGATTGCCGTCACCAACGTGGTTGGCAGCACCGTGGCACGGGAAGCTGATGGGACGATCTTCCTACATTCGGGCCCCGAGATTGGGGTGGCTTCGACCAAGACGTTCTTGGCCCATCTGATCAGCCAGTTCCTGCTTGCGCTCCGCCTGGCGGAACTGCGCAACGGAATTCCAGTCCGGCAACGACGAGAGATCGCCACCGCATTGTTGGGCCTGCCCGAGCAGCTTGCCACCGTTCTGGCGATCGAAGGCCGGATCGCCGCCCTGGCGCGCCAATACGCCGGCTACCCCGACTTCATGTATATCGGTCGCGGGCTCGGTTATCCGATCGCTCTCGAGGGCGCGCTTAAATTGAAGGAGATCTCATATCTCCACGCTGAGGGAATTTCGGCCGGAGATCTGAAACATGGTCCGATTGCCCTGCTGGATTCGGCGTTTCCGGTGGTTGCCCTGTGCACGGAGAGTGCGGTAGCGGCCAAGATGGTCAGCAACGTCCACGAGATCGTTGCCCGGGACGCGCCTGTATTGGCCCTGGTGAGCACCGGCGATCCCGCCTTGCTTGGTATCGCGACGGATCTCCTGGAAATGCCGCCGCTGGACGAGGTGTCGATGGCCATCCTCAATTCGGTCGCGCTGCAACTGTTTGCCTACCATGTAGCCGCTGCACTGGGACTGCCCATCGATCAGCCCCGCAATCTGGCCAAGAGCGTGACGGTCGAGTAGCAGGGCGTCACTGTAGGCTCATTGGCGATATGTGGAAGATTGGGGTCGACGCCATCTCTGTTGAGCGGATGGCGGTCGCGCTCGATCGCTCGGGAGCTGGTTTTCTCAAGCGGGTGTTCACCGCCGCCGAAATCCAACAATGCGGGAATGCCCCTGAGCGTCTTGCGGGCCGGTGGGCCGCCAAAGAGGCGGTCATCAAGGCTTTCGATGGGACCGGGGTCTGGTTTCCCCGCCGGCGCATCGAGATCATCAATCGCCCCTCGGGGGCGCCGATGGTGAATTTGCTCGGCGATGCGCAGGGCCTGAAGGTGGAAGTCAGCATCAGCCATGACCATGGGCTGGCGATTGCCACCGCGATCATCCTCTCTGATGGCTTCACTCCAGAACTGTTGCCGGCACCCCCAGCGGTGTTGCTTCCTGATCGCCCTCTCGATGGTCACAAGGGCACCTTCGGCAAGGTCGTGGTCGTGGCGGGGAGCCTGGGTATGACCGGGGCCGCCTATCTCGCCGCCACCGGAGCGGCCCGAAGCGGGGCGGGGTTGATCGATCTCCTTGTCGCCGAGTCCATCTATCCGATCCTGGCTGCCAAATGTACTGAGGTCATGGCCACGCCCGTTCCAGAGGTGGCCCCGGGTGCGGTCGGACGAGTCAGCCACGACGCGATCCTGCGCCACATGGAATCCGCCCGAGCGGCGGTGGTTGGACCGGGTTTGGGTCGAGACACTTCCACCTGGCGTTTGATCAATGATCTGGCATTCAACGCGGCCATTCCGATGGTGCTCGACGCTGATGCGATCAATGCCGTGTCGGACCATCACCGGCACCCCCGCAAGCTGCCGGCGAATCGGGTCTTAACCCCCCATCCCGGGGAGATGGCCAGACTCTTGCGTACCACCCCTAAGGAGATCCAAAGCGGCCGAGAGGCAGCGGCGGTCGAGGCGGCACAGGCGTGGAATGCGGTCATCGTCCTGAAGGGCTCACGGACCGTCGTCGCGGATCCCGGTGGACGGGTCAGTGTTGACCCCCATCAGGAGCCTGCCCTGGCCTCAGGGGGTACCGGTGACGTGCTTTCGGGCCTGATCGCAGGCCTGATCGCACAGGGCTCCGAGGCCTTCACTGCCGCGGTGACCGCGGTATATGTGCACGCCGCCACCGGCCGCCGCCTCGCGGAGCGTATCGGGGATGCGGGGGTCCTGGCTTCGGACCTCCTCCCCGAGATTCCGGTTGTTATCAGCGCCCTTCGCAAAGGTGGTCTTTGAGTCCGGGCCCGTCGATATTAAAATGGGCCGAAGTCGATCTGGATGCGATCGCGTTCAACATTGGACAGGTCCAGCGCGCTATCGGTCCCGACTCGAGACTGTTGGCGGTGGTCAAGGCCGATGCCTATGGTCATGGCGTCGGGCCGGTCGCGGTCACCGCGTTGAAGTCCGGGTCCTGGGGTTTGGCCGTGTCGACGTTGGAGGAGGCCATCCCGTTACGGGGCCTCTGTCCCCCTGATCGAACCCTGATTATGGGCGGCCTGTCCCCGGATCAGGCCTCGGTCGCGGCCGAGCTTGGCTGCGCGGTCACCTGCTCGACATTTGAACTCGCGGCCGCCCTGGAGCGGTCGGCTTCCCGCCGGCCGATTCCGGTTCACCTTAAGGTCGACACCGGAATGGGCCGCCATGGATGTCGGCCAGATGCCGCGGCCGCCCTGGCCAAATTGATCGCCGATTCCAACCATCTTCGGTTGGCTGGGGTCATGACCCATTTCGCCCAGGCTGAGGCGGATGGTGGCTTCACTCAACACCAATTCGAGGTGTTTCAGGCCGTGATCGCTGGGCTGGGGATCGACCCCGGGGTACGGCATGCATGCAACTCGGCCGCTGCCCTGAGGTTTCCCGAGATGGCCATGGACGTGGTCCGGGCGGGCATCGCCCTTTACGGCTGCGAGTGGCAGACTCTCCGGCCCGCGCTGGCCCTGCGCAGCCGTCTGGTCCAGGTCAAGGAAATTGAAGCGGGAGGTTCGGTCGGATACGGCCGAACGTGGGTTGCTCCGGGGTCGACATTGGTCGGCCTGGTCCCCATCGGATATGCCGATGGGGTCCATCGGGCGAGGTCGGGCAAAGGGTGGACCCTGGTCGGGGGCAAGAGGGCGCCCCTGCTTGGACGGGTGAGCATGGATACGATCGCGGTGGATCTCACTGAGGTGGCCAACCCGTGCATAGGGGATGTCGTGACCCTCATTGGTGCGGATGGTGAGGAGGAGATCAGCGCCGAACAGGTTGGGGCCTGGAGTGGAACCGTCTCCTATGAAGTTGTGACCTCGATCGGACCGCGGGTTGAACGGCACTACCGCAAGGGCGGGGGCTACCTCTGAACGAGTTGGAATAAGGCGCGTTTGACAGGCGTTTGTGGCTCTGTAGTGCTCAGTGCCATGGACTTGTTGAGCGACGCCGCCGTATCGGCTGAAGGTCTGGCCACCCAGACTCCTAGACTAGTGGTCATGCCTGACTCCGATGAGGATTTCGCCGCGGAAGCGATCAATCATCTCGATTCGCTCTACCGGGGTGCTCTGCGACTGACCCGCGACCCAGAGCAGGCGCAAGACCTGGTTCAGGACACCTACGTTCGAGCCCTGCGCTACCAGCACAGTTTCCACACCGGTACCAATATGAGGGCGTGGCTCTTCTCGATCATGCGCAATCGCTTCTGGGATCGGCTCAAGACCCAGCACCCAGGCGATGTGAGCCTCGACGACAGCCGGGATGACTTTCCTCTCTACGAGCGGGTCAAGGACGAGGCGGACGGTCCGGAGACGCTGGCGCTGAACCGGATTGCCGCCACCGAAGTTGTGGCAGCGGTTGAAAAGTTGCCTGCGCTGCACCGAGAGATCGTCCAGTTGGTCGATGTCGAAGGGTTTTCCTACAAGGACACCGCGGAGGTCCTCGACATCCCAATCGGAACCGTTATGTCCCGGTTACATCGAGCCCGCCAACAGCTCCAGAAAGAGCTTTATCAGTACGCCCGAGAGTCGGGAATCCTAGCCGGGAAGGGAACGGAGTGAACTGCAAAGACTGCGTCGAACGGTTGGAGACATTCCTTGATCGAGAACTTAGCGACGCTGAGGTGGTCGAGGTCAAGCGCCACATGGATGAGTGTGGCGGCTGTGTCCAACGCTTCGAATTCTATGCCGAGCTGAAGCGCCTGATCTTCCACTCCTGCGGCCAGGAGAGGGCGCCGTTGGAACTGCGCGATAAGGTCGGCAAGCTCCTGGCCTAAGTGGTGAACTCCTGGGTGAACATCTCGGAGTAGCCCGCTGCCTGGTATACCCCGATACCGACTTTGCGGAAATCGGGGTCGACGATGTTGCGGAGGTGCTCGGGGCTGTTGAGCAGGATCTGCTCCGCGTCATCCACATTGGGCGCATAGGCGATGTTCTCGCCGGCGGCCACGCCCGTGATGCCGGCAGCGTTGAGGCGCGCGTTGTAGTCGAGTCCATCGGGAGTGTGGTGGGAAAAGTATTTGCGCAGGTACATGTCTTTGCTGTGTCCGCGGGCGACATTTTGGAGGGTCGGATCCAACTGCAGGGGGGTGAGGCCGAGGTGTAGGCGTTGATTATTCAGCAGGGTTAACATCCGCTCCTCAGCGGCGTGGTCGGGCTCCACCTTCAGATTGTTGGGTAGGGCTAGGCTGCAGAAGGCATCCACTCCGGAGTTGGCCAGGTCGCAATTGTTGCTGGCCGCTACGTTTGTGGCCGGACTCGGTGCGAGCAACTGGCGAAGGGCGGGTTGGACAAATGCTGCGCTGCTCACCAGCCGCGAGCCGAGTGCTGAGTCCCGAATCAGGTTGCTGATCGGTGCGGGAGGGGGCATGACCTGGAGGATGGTGAGGACAAGGGTGGCGATTCCGATACCCGCCAGGAATGCGGGAGCTGCACCCAGGGACTTGCGTTGGCGAGGACTCACCCATACGAAAAACCTCCGCATTGCAGGTTCGACGACACTTCTGATCAACGTCAGGACAATCCCGTGACCTACGACCAGAACGGCCAAGAACACGCCGAAGCCGGCCAGGGCCTCAGGCGCGAACAGCCACCGATGGAGGAAGCCGGCGACGGGTTGGTAGACCAACAGGGCTGGTGCCAGGCCCATGCCGAATGCGATCAGTTCGGTCGCATAAGCCCCGAACCCGCGGCGAAGGCCATCTGCCACCGCCAGCCCAATCAACACGATCACTGCCCCGTCGACCGCGTTTGGATGCATCGACCGAGATAGTGTAGGTAACCAAGCCAAATGAAGTTTGCCAGGAGTTCGTTCCAGCCGAGAGAGTCACGCGCTTCACGACTGGCCAGGGCGAGAATCTGCGGTGTCACCCCTGACCATTCCGCGCCGGCCCTGCTCGACCTGGTCGAGCGGATGATCGATGGAGGCGTGGATATGGTCCAGCTTCGCCACAAGACAATGGGTCGGGGGGCCCTTTTCGACCTGGCCCGACAGGTGGCCGAACGCTGCGCCCAAGCGGAGGTCCTTCTGATCGTCAACGATCATGTAGATATCTGTGCGGAAAGCGGCGCGGACGGCGTCCATGTGGGATCGGACGATCTCTCTATCGCGGGCGCGAGGGCGGTTCTGGGGCCCGAGTTTCTAATTGGAGCTACCGCGGCGACGCTGGCCTTGGTCCGGTCGGCTCAGAAGGCTGGGGCGGATTACATCGGCGCGGGGCCGGCTTTTGTGACCAGGATCAAGCCCGACAGGCCGATCATCGGCCCGGTGGGAATCGCGGCGCTCGCGGCCACGGTGGACCTGCCGGTGTTTGCCATCGGAGGGATCGATCCCGGAGGGCTGGCTCAGCTTCGCACTGCCGGAGTGGATCGTGTCTGTGCGATCACGGCCTTCTCTGGCCCGAATACGGTGGAGGTCGCCCGGGGCTTCCGGGAGGAGTTACGATCTTGACCACCCTGCGAGACCTGGGAGAGGAGGGATTGATCGCCAAGATCCTGGCCCACCGGCCATTCGGATTGGAGAGCCCTGGTCTTGTGATCGGTCCCGGTAAGGATGATGCGGCGGCCTGGGCGCAGGTTCCAGGCATGACCGTGGTGGCCTCGATCGACACCATGGTGGAGTCGGTTCACTTCGAACTGAGCTGGCTGACTCCATACGAGGTCGGTTGGAGGGCTGTGGTGATGGCTCTGGGCGATCTGGCGGCAAAGGGAGCAACGCCTACCTACGGGCTGGTGGCCCTCTCCGCTCCGCCGGATCTCGACGTGGATGCCGCGGTGGACATCCATCGCGGCATGTTCGACGCCGCCGCCGGCGCGGGGATGGTGCTCGCCGGTGGCGATACAACCTCCACCCCCGGCCCGATCGTGATCTCGGTTGCGGTTGTAGGGCATACCCCAGGGATCCCTCGGCCTCGCTCCGATGCTCAGGCGGGGTGGATCGTGGCCGTTACTGGGCCTCTAGGGGGGGCTTCCGCGGCTCTCGACGCCGCCAGGGCGGGATCGACGATGCCGCCGGGTTTGGAAAGCATCCTGCGACAGCCTCGACCACGCCTGGCGGAGGGTGCGGTGCTGGCCGAATGCGGCCTGGTTGGCGGTGACATTAGCGACGGTTTGATTCAAGAAATGGAGAAATTTCGTTCGATGGCGGGAGTCGGGGCCACCTTGCAGGCCGACTTGATTCCAATCGCTCAGGGTGCCAGTTTGGCCCAGGCCTTGGTCAGTGGGGAGGAGGTTGAGTTGGTTTGTGTCGGCTCAGCCGACCTCATGGCCAGGACCCAAGCCTTCCATCCCGGGCTTTTGACCGTGGTCGGTAAATTGACCCCGGACAAGCAGGTTCGGGTGCTCGACCACAATGGCCTGGAGATGGCTGTAAAGGAGCGAGGATATCGGCACTTTGATTGAAGTCGTGACCGGGGGCCCGGAGGAAACCGAATCCGCCGGTGAAAGACTGGCGGCGAGCCTGGGGACCGGCGACCTGGTTCTTCTATCGGGCCCACTGGGGGCTGGTAAGACCACCTTCGTGCGCGGCGTGGCAGCGGGGCTGGGAGTCATCGGTAATGTGTCCAGCCCGACCTTTCAGCTGGTCCGAGTTCACCGCGCCGGGCCACGAGGCATCGCCCTCGCCCATGTCGACCTATACCGCCTGGAGCGCACCCTCGAACTTGACGGACTGGGACTCGACGACCTCCTCGACGAAGGTGTGGTCGTGGTCGAATGGGGCAATCGACTGGACAAGGTGCTTGAGGACCACGGCACTGGCAGGATCTCGATCGAGGAGATCGACGGATTGACCCGGCGGATACGTATCGGACAGGGGCCGGCCAGATGGTCCTTGTGATCGATACCTCGTCCGTCTATTCGGCCCTGGCCGTGCTCTCTGCCGATGGTGGTGTGGTCGCGGAGTTGGTGGAGCCGTCGGGGCGTGGTTTTGATCTTGCAGGCCGAGTCGCCGAGCTAACCGACATCCGAGCAATCGAGTCGATCGTGGTCGCTACCGGGCCGGGTTCATTCACCGGGCTCAGGGTTGGCGCTGCTTACGCACTGGGCCTAAGCGTTGCCCGGCGATTGCGTCTAATGGGGATTAGCAGCCTCACCCTGGCAGCCGGGC
>DASZFH010000100.1:0-1950 GCA_035939985.1 Candidatus Dormiibacterota bacterium | reverse complement strand
AGCAGTAGTCGAACTCGATCCCCTGCCCGATCCGGATCGGGCCCGAACCAATCACCAGAGCCGATCGCCCGGGTACTACGGCCGCCTCCGACTCCTCCTCCCAACAGGAATAGTAATAAGGTGTCAGCGCCTCGAATTCCGCCGCGCATGTGTCGACCAGCTTGTAGCTCGGCTGAAGCAGATCCAAGCCTGCCGTGGTCAGCCGCGGCCTCCCGATCTGAGAGTCTCCGAACCCGGCCCGACGCGCCCGACGGACCAGCTCTGGATTCAACTCGCTGGTCGCGGCAAGTTCCCGTTCGATTTCGATGAGCGACGCCATGCGATCGCAGAACCAGATGTCGATCCCAGTCTGCTCGGCCAGGTCGGTGGGGCTCTTACCTTGCCGAAGGGCGAACAGCATGGCCTGCAGCCGGCGATCGTTGGGGCGCTCCAGCAGGTCGGGATCGTCCAGCTCGAAATCGCTGGGCGGCTTCTGTTCCAAGGAACGAAGTGCCTTCATCAACGCGGCTTCGAAGGTTCGTTCGACCGCCATCACCTCACCGGTAGATTTCATCTGAGTGCCCAGGCTGCGGTCGGCCTGGGGAAACTTGTCGAAGGGCCAACGGGGAATCTTGACCACACAGTAGTCAAGGGCAGGTTCGAAGGCCGCAAAGGTGCGGCCGGTGACCTGATTGCGGATCTCGTCCAAGCGCATCCCGATCGCCACTTTGGCGGCCACCCGTGCAATCGGATAGCCGGTCGCCTTAGAGGCCAGGGCGGACGAGCGACTGACCCGTGGGTTGACCTCGATCACGTAATAGGCCGAACTCCTCGGGTCGAGGGCGAACTGGACGTTGCATCCCCCCTCGATGCCAAGCGCTCGAATGATCTTGATGGCTGAAGTCCGCAGCATCTGGTAGTCCCGATCACTTAGGGTCTGCGACGGCGCAACCACCATCGAATCGCCCGTATGGGTACCCATGGGATCGAGGTTCTCCATGTTGCAGATCGTGATGCAGGTGCCGGCGCCATCCCGCATGACCTCGTATTCCAGTTCCTTCCAGCCCCACAGCGAGGTCTCGACCAGAATCTGGCGGATGGGAGAGGCGGCCAGACCGCTTTCGACCACACGCTCGAATTCGGCCAAAGAGGTGACGAAACCACCCCCCGTCCCTCCCAGGGTGTAGGCAGGCCGAACCACCAGAGGTAACCCGACATCCTTGAGGAATTCACGCGCCTCCTCCACCGTCTCGCAAACTCGCGAGGGCGGCACCGGTTCGTCGATCTCTTGCAGCATCTGCTTGAACGCTTCACGGTCCTCAGCCTTACGAATCGTGTCGAGGTTGGCTCCCAACAGGCGTACTCCCAAGCGCTCGAGAACGCCGGCGCGGGCCAGATCCATGGCCAGATTGAGGCCGGTCTGCCCACCCAGCGTGGGGAGAAGGGCATCCGGGCGTTCCCGTTCCAGAATGCGAGTCAGCACGTCGACGGTCAGCGGCTCGATATAGACGGCGTCGGCGACGTCCTCGTCGGTCATGATCGTGGCTGGGTTCGAGTTGACCAGAACTGTCTTAATTCCCTCTTCGCGAAGGGATTTGCAGGCCTGGGTGCCGGCATAGTCGAACTCGGCGGCCTGGCCGATCACGATCGGACCGGACCCGATGATCAGCACCTTGCGCGGCCGCTCGGTGGGCGCACCGCCCGCGACGGCCCTGGAGAGCGGCCGGGCCGCCCGGATCATGTCGATGAAACGGTCATACAGGTATTGGTTGTCCTGCGGACCGGGGCATCCCTCGGGGTGATATTGGACCGAAAAAATGGGTAACTCCCGGTGCGCCAGACCCTCCACCGACCCGTCGTTGAGGTTCAGCTGAGACACGTAGAAATCCCCACTGGGCATGCTGGCCGCGTCGACCTGGAACTCGTGGTTCTGACTGGTGATCTGAACCTGGCCACTGCTCAGATCCTTGA
>DASZFH010000099.1:0-4100 GCA_035939985.1 Candidatus Dormiibacterota bacterium | reverse complement strand
CACCCAGAACGTGGAAGGCAAACCGTAGGGCGATCAGCACATCCACGAACCCGATCGCGAACCATATGATTCGCTCCAGACGGTAGTTGTATGAGGGGACCTGGTTAACGGCGACCGGGGTCGGACTGGGAAGCCCCTCAGTGGGATTCACAACCGGAGCAGACGCTGGGCCGGGTGGCGTTTGGGATGAGGTGGGCGCCGCGCCCACCTGTGACTCTTGATACATTTTGTACATGACCTCCTAGCGGGATATTCGCTATCCCTAGCGGATTACTTCATGATACCAGTACTGTATCTTTTTTGTATGGAAAGCGCTCAGCCCCCATCCGGAGTTCTGATCGCGAAGATGCAGTCACCGGTGCCGGTCATGCAACCGCACTCGACCTCCTCGACCACCCAATCGTTGGCCAGGCCCGACCAGCGCAGCAGGGTCTCCAACGACGCAACCCAGAAGTCGCAGCCCTTCTCCTGCACGAATCGACCCTGCCCGAAGGGATTGTCGTGGATCACCAGCCAATAACGGGTCGAGTCAATAGCTCGGATGGCATGGAGATGCTCGCCACGGATGTCGTCAAGCCGGAAGGCGAACTGGTTGAGGACCATCGGCAGCCGCTTGGACGCCGGTACCAGACGAACTCTGCGCTGTTGACGTCTGGCGCTGCCATCACGATCCATGTCCCGTTCGGTTACCAACCTTCCCAGCTGCCTCAACTTCTCCCGTCCGTGCAACCCGAAAACCTGGTCGAACGCGCCGACCAACCGGGTTAGGTGCTCCACGGGAATTCCATGCTCGCTGTTGTTGGGAGCATGCCGATAGGCGTAGTCCTGAAGACCACCGGTGTTAAGAACGGCCACCCAGAGGTCCGAGCAGACTTCGTACGCGCCCCTCAGCACGGTCATGAAGTAGGAATTCATCAAAACCCTGGTGGCGGGTCGGAGGCGCCGCACCCCCATGTGCTCAAGCATCATCATGGCCGAGGCCATGGTCATCGGGGAGTTGGTCGCAAAGCCAGGCGGCGATTTCGTGTCCAGTCCCGGCGGAACCGGATAGGCGGCTGACTGCTGCTGCCCGGGAGCCTGCCCCCCAGGCCACTGCGTGTTGGGTGTTTGCTGGGGACTCTGCTGAGCCGGGTAAGGCATCGCTATGGTGGGCCCGGCGGGCGTGATCGAGGATGGCGGCCCACCGAGGTTCTGTTGCGAGGTCGGGACCCCCGGGAGGTATCCCTGATGCGGAACGGGTGTCGTCCCTTGAGGCGGAGTCATCATGCCTCCGCCCTGCTGGGGGTCATTGGCGATGTACTGAGCGACCAGAGCCGAGGTCAATTCGTGCATGAATTGGAGCGCAGTCGACGGGCGCTGATTGGGATCCTTGGCCAGCGCTCGTGACAGCACACTGTCCACCTGCAGGGGCAGGGTCCCATTCCGAGAACAAGCGGATGGGACCGGTTGGTACACCGTCGCCCGGACCAGATCGGTGGCGTTGTCGGCCATATAGGGCCGGGAGCCGGTCAGCATTTCGAATGCCATCACCCCCAGCGAATAGATATCGGTCCGGCGATCGATCGGGGCTCCCATCGCCTGCTCGGGAGAGATGTACCCCGGCGTCCCCAGCGCGAACCCGTTCATGGTTATCCCCGAGGGCGCTTCGGAAGGCCTTGCCAGCCCGAAGTCGCCGAGCAAGGGCCTGCCGTCGGCGTGAAGCAGAACGTTGCTCGGCTTGAGATCGCGGTGAATGACGCCGGCCTCGTGGGCATGGTGGAGCCCATCGCCAATCGCGGTCAGATAGCGCCAGGCCACCGCCAGGGGCAGCGGCTGGCCCGTGAGCATGGCCTTCAAAGTGCCGCCTCGAACCAGCGGAGTGACTATGAACGTGATTCCTTCGACCGTGCCGAAATCGAATACGCCCAAGATGTGTGGGTGATCCAGCCGGGCCAGCGTTCGGGCCTCATTCTCAAAACGCTGGGTGAAGCCCTCCTGGTAGACCAGCGCCGGGCTTAGGATCTTGAGCGCAACTTCGCGGCCCAGTGAGGGCTGGACGGCTCGATAGACCACCGCCATCCCGCCCGAACCCAGACGTTCGGCGATCTGGTACTGACCGACGGTGGCGCCGGTGAGATCCTTGATCTCCTTCATGGCCAGGCGCTGAAATAAGTTGCTCACGGCTGCCTTCGCGGGCCTGATGATACGGCCCCGCACCCTGGTTGCACCCGCAGAACAGCCCCATCCATCCTCTGGTGGCCGATCTCCGGCGAAGCCGGTCCGCAGCCAGCCATCAGTCGGCCCAAACCCCGAACGCGCGTCGGCTGTAGACCAGCGGCTGAATATCGGCCCACGCCTCGCCCTCGACAACCTCACCGATCAGGACAAAATGATCACCGGCCTCGATGCAATCCCGTAAGCCGCAGACCGCGTAGGCGGCACAGTGCTGGCGGAGGATCGGGCCCGCCCCGGCCAGGCTCGGCGCCTCCCAGACCACCCCATCGAACTTCTCATCGTTCTTGGTGGCGTACCTCCGAGCGAGAGCCCGGCTCCCAGAAGAGAGCACGTTGACGGTGAAGGCCCCAGCGTCTTTGACCGCCTCCAGCGTGTTGGATTCGCGATCCACGCAAACCAGGACCAGCGGCGGCCGGCTGGAGACTGCGCAAAACGCACTCAAAGTCAGCCCGCGAGGGCGACCGTCGGTGCCGAGGGCGGTCACGATCGTGACCCCCGATGGGAAGGAGGCAAGGATTTCCCGGAATCGGTCGGGATCGATGGAGCCGATGTAGTCAAGGTTATCGCGCCGCCATAAATCCTACGAAACCTGTGACATTGATGGCTTGGGGCGCTGGCCCAGGCGGTGGCCAAGCATCTCACCGATGAACAGATCAACCAATCGGCTATCCCATTGCTTACCCGCCCCCTCGTTGAGAACTGCGATGGCGTCTGCCTCGGACATTCCGGACCGATAGGGCCGATCACTGATCAGGGCGTCGTAGGCGTCACAGATAGACACGATGCGCGCAGCCAGGGGAATATCATCGCCACTCAACCCATCCGGGTACCCGGTGCCGTCGACGGCCTCGTGATGGTGACGGATGATCGAAAGTAGTCCAGCCGCGGTTCGCAGCGGTCGTGCGATCTCCTCGCCCAAGATCGGGTGACTACGCATGATCTCCATCTCGCCAGGGGTAAGCGGACCAGACTTGAGCAGAATCCGATCCGGAATCCCGATCTTGCCGATGTCGTGGATGGCGCCGCCCCGGTAGAGATCGTCGAGCTGGGCTTCATCGAGTCCCAGGCACTCGCCCAAGGCCCGAGCCGAGGATGCCACCCGCGAAGTGTGGGACTCGGTGTAACTGTCCTTGGCCTCAACCGCCCGGGCGAGAGCGAAGACCACTCGCTCGGTGTCCTCGAGCTGGTCCAGGGTGCGCTTGAGCCTGAGCAGCGAGGTCACCCTGGCGATCAATTCGAGTCGGTCCACCGGCTTGGCCAGGAAGTCATCGGCGCCGACGTCCAGAGCCCGGATCCGATCATCCGTCGCGCTGAGGGCGGTGACCATGACCACCGGGACCAGGCGGGTCCGCGGGTCCGATTTCATCCGCTGGCAAACGGTGAAGCCGTCGAGGTCATCCATCTGAATGTCCAGCAGCACCAGGTCGCACGAGATGCGACTGAGGATTTCGAGTGCTTCGGTACCCCCACGGGCCACCGCAACTTCGCAGTCGACCTGTTCGAGGTAAGCCTCCAGGAGTGTGATGTTGAGCGGATGGTCGTCAACGATCAGGACTGTGGGTAAGGTCTCGGACACAATTCCTTTCATCGTCAACTCCCGCGCGCCAGAGGCCTCGCCGGAGGAACCAGCGGCCTTACCTCCATCGGGCCAGGCTGCCTGAGACAGGCGTCGCCCAGCAGTCATGGTTGCCTTGACCTGACGTCCGTTCCTTGTTGAGGCGGTCTCTTCCTTCACTCCCTCTCCGCTGAGTCCAACTTGGATAAAGATTCCAAGCCCAGCAAGGGGGACGGTACGACATCGAGGACCGATTGTCGATTGCTTATCCGAATCCGACAAATCGACTCCAACACACCCGACTCAGTGGGCGCTGACAGACCTTGCCTTC
>DASZFH010000098.1:0-3858 GCA_035939985.1 Candidatus Dormiibacterota bacterium | reverse complement strand
GCCATGTGCAGCAGAACCATGATGATCAGTAGGTTGGCCGACCAGAAGTGGACGCCCCGGATCAGCCAGCCAAGGTAAACCGAACTCATGATGTACTGGACACTGGTGTAGGCGGGGGCAGGGTTCCCGGCACCGTCGGGCACGTAGTAGAACGAGAGGAAGATGCCGGAGATGATCTGAAAGATGATCAGAACGAAGACCATCCCCCCGAAGCAGTAGTAAAAAGCGTTGGCGTAGTTGGGCACTCGCTGGTAAAGCGCCTCGTCGACGGTCTTGGTCAACGGGAAGCGGTTGTCCAGCCAGTTGATCACCGCCACCTGGATGTTGCGGGGGTGGAGCGCGGACATCATCCTTGGATCAGGCTCCCTGGCCGAGGGTCAAACCGTCCACGGTGATCACGCTTGGGTCCTCGGTTTCCTTCCAGGAGAGGTGAGCCAGGGGCGCGGTGGCCGGTCCCTGTAGGACCGATCCGTCCAGCCGGAACTGGGAACCATGGCAGGGGCAGGCGAACTTTTTGTTGGGGGCGTCGAATCCATAAGAACAACCGAGGTGGGGGCAGTTGATCGCGTAGACGGTCGGCGCCGATTCACCGTGCTTGACCACATAGCCGCCGAAGGCGAGATCGCCGGGTGCGTTGTCGCCACCACCGTCGGCCATCAGGAAGGCCACACCGTCGGGAGCCGAAAACTGAACCGCTTCATCGGGGCCGATCTCGGTCAGCGGCTTGGTCAGCCTGACCGTCTGGGGGCCCTTCTTCTGCCCCTTGGCCGGCGGCGGGATGATGTAGACCAGGATCGGGGCCAGGATGGCCATGGTCATTGCCCCCAAGAGGCCTGCCATCTGCCAGACGATGAACGTCCGACGAGTGGGGTTGGGTGTGGTGTGGTCGGTTTCTGGAGCGTCAGCCAAAGATGTCTATCCGACCGAAAAACTATCACAGCGACCCGATTCCGCGGCATATGGCCCTGAGGCCAGGGTTCAGCGCCGGGTTTTCAGGCTCGCCGGGTGAAGCCCATCCGGTCGTACATCGCCTCAATTGTGGGTTCGGAGGCGGCCCGCGCCTTGGCCGCCCCCAGAGCCAGTAGGCGCTCTAATTCCCCCGGGTCTGCCCGCAGTTCGAAATACCGCCTTTGAATCGGTGCCAGGCAGGCGTTAACCGCCTCCACGACAGCGGTTTTGAAGGTGCCGTACCCGGCTTCTCGAAACTCGGTTTCGATGCTGGCCGGCGTCCTGCCGGTAGCGACGGCCATGATCTCAATCAGGTTGCTGATGCCTGGCTTGCCGGTGTCGCGACGAACCTCCCGGCCCGTATCGGTGACCGCGGACATGATCTTCTTCTTGACGACGGCGGGTGGATCGATCATGAGGATCTTGCCCATCTCCGCGCTGGTTGAGGTCGACATTTTCTTGGTTGGGTCGGTCAAATCGAGAACTCTGCCACCTGATTGGGGCAGCTGCCCTTCGGGGATCTTGAAGGTTGAGCCGAATCGGCTGTTGAAGCGGATGGCCGTGTTGCGGGCCAGCTCCAGATGCTGGCGTTGATCTTCCCCGATTGGGACCAACTCGGTCTGGTATAGCAGAATGTCACCGGCCATCAGGACCGGATAGGTGAAAAGGCCGGCGGCGATGAAATCGTGGCCCTCAGATTTGTCTTTGAACTGGGTCATCCGTCGCAACTCGCCGAAGCTCGCGACCGCGCTCAAGAGCCATGCCGCCTCCGCGTGGGCCGGGTTGTGGCTCTGAACGAAGACCGTGGAACGCTCTGGGTCCAGGCCGGTTGCGAAGAGCATGGCGGCAAGATCGAGCGTAGTCTCGCGTAGCTCCTTGGGGTTGTAGTCGACGGTGATCGAGTGGAGATCGACGACACAGAAGAACGCATCGCCCAATTCCTGGGTGGTGGAGTACTGGCTGAACCCCCCGCTGTAATTGCCGAAGTGCTTGGCGCCGGTGGGCTGGATGCCTGAGAAGATCCGCATGGCTGGCAATTATGGAGTGATAGGGTCCATTCCAGTGGAGGACACTGAGACCGCGGGCGGCCGCACCATCCGCAACACGGCCCTGGTCGTTGGAGCCCGCATCATCTCTCGCGGGCTGGCTCTGATCACGGTGCTGGTCATGGCCAACCATCTCGGTAACGACGGATTGGGAGTGTGGGGCAATCTCATCAATTGGACTGCCTTGACCGCTGTCATCCTGGATCTGGGCTTCAATACACTCTACGTCCGGGAGGGAGCTCGACACCCTGGGGAAATCAGCCGCTATCTCCAAAACGTGATGGGATCCAAGCTCATCCAGGCGATCCCTGTCTTCGTTGTCCTGGCTGGTGCGCTCGGGTATCAGAGGATCCAGAACCTGCTCATCCCGGGATTCGTTCTCCTAGTCGTGACTTCATATTCCAACCTCCTCCGGGCCACGTGCTACGCGTTGGGGAAGTTGAAATGGGAAACATTGGCTATCGTCCTGGAGAGCCTGGTTTTGACCGTCCTGGTGGTCGCGGGCGTCCTTGCTCACCAGGGCGTGGTGTACTTCATCTGGGCCTACGCCGGTAGCTACGGATTTTCCTGCTTCTACTTCTTCCTGGTCTTGCCGGCAACCGGCATGGCTCGACCAGGTTTTAAGTTCGAGTTAACCCTGATCCGGCATTGGCTGTGGTCTGGACTGCCCTTCGCACTAACCTTCGTCCTGACCGCGATCTACTTCAAGATTGACGTTCCCATACTTTTCTCCCTGAGGGGTGCCGCTGAGACCGGGAACTACGTTTTCGCCTATAAGCCCTTCGAATCGCTCCTATTCATCCCCACCGCCATGCTCAATGTCGTTTTCCCAATCTTGGGAGTGCTGCACAAACGAGACCCGAAGAACCTGGGTCCGGCAACCGACCGGTTTTTCAAAGCCCTCTTCCTGCTCGGGTGGCCGCTCACCGTTGGTACATTCCTGCTCAGTCCAGCGCTCGCGATCTGGTTTCCTCGGTTCCAAGCGGCCGCTCCGGCCTTGCGCATCCTCTCGCTCGCCATTGTCTTCATGTTTGTCAGCAATGCCTTTATTGGGTACCTCAACTCGATCGACCGGCAATCACTGTTCACCTGGGCGGCCGGCCTCAGTGTGGCGGTGAACTTGGTTTTGAACTTGCTCTTGATACCCACCTGGGGTTCGTTGGGCGCGGCTTGGGCGACGGTACTTACCGAGATGGCGCTGGCGGGGATCGGGTTGGCCTTGGTTGCGGGCAGCGGACACCTGGTCCCGGTTTGGAGACTGTGCTGGCGGCCCGGCCTGGCCGGCCTGGCCATGGGTGCAGCCCTGGTCCCGTTCGGGACGGCTCCAGGCCTACGACTTCTGGGAGTGGCGGCGCTGGGTGCTGTCGTGTATCTGGCACTGGCCTGGTTTGTCGGGGCGGTCGATGCTGACGACAGGTCCCTGATCCGGGGAGCCCTGCGCAGGCCAGCACGATGAGGAAGATCTCCTGGGGTCGCATGATGCTCGATTTCCTGGCCGCGGCCGGAGCCCTTGGCGCCGCCTTCTGGATCCGATTCCACCTCGTCCCACACCTGCTCCTGGTTCCCGAGCCACCCGAGGTGGAGCGCTACGTGACCGCGGCCCCGATCGTGGCCCTGGCTCTGGTGGTGGTGTTCGGCGTAATGGGTGTCTACCGGGCCCAACGGGGGGTCCAGTTTGTCGACGAGTTCTTCTCGGTGGTGGGGGCGATGGCCGTTACCGGTTTGGTCGTGTTCGCAGTCATCGCCCTGATTCGTTTTGAGGAGCCGGGAGGTCAGATCTTCAGTTACTCCCGGGCCACCTTCGTCATCTGGTTGTTGACCGCGACCTTCTTAATCACCGTGGCTCGCTATGGGGTCCGGCGGT
>DASZFH010000097.1:0-12968 GCA_035939985.1 Candidatus Dormiibacterota bacterium | reverse complement strand
CACCCAGCATCCCCCACTGGTGGCCGGAACCGCATCGGCCATGGTGCCGGAGATGTGGTGGACACTGCTGGTGACGATGTTGGCCCTGACCCTGCTCACCGCCACCTTCTCGGTTCTGACCTACCGCCTGGAAGAGCTGCGGGACGGCCTCGCCTCGTGACCTATCTGATCGTCGCCTATGTTTTCACGCTCGTGTTGTTAGGAGGCTACGGGGCCTTTTTGTGGGTGAGCCTACGCCGGGCCAGCCGCGAGGCGGATTCGAGGGAGTAGGTCGTCACGTAGGATCCGGGCGGTGAGTCCCCAGATCACGGTGTCCTGGCAGGGGAAGCAGCTGCCCAAGCGTGGATCTGACATCGACTCCCAGAGCGACTCGTCCAGCAACTCGCCGAGTCGCACCTCCAGCACTCCGTCCAGTTCACCGGGATCAGGAGTGAACTGGGCGGCGCCGCTGGGCATGTAGGCGAGGAAGGGCAGGACAGAGAAGTTGCTGACCGCAACGTGAGCGATCTCACCGCAGCCCAGCCATCTGAGCTTGGCCGGCGGCAGCCCCAGCTCTTCTTCCACCTCACGTTTGGCTGCCGCCAGGGCCGACTCCCCCCTCTTGATGCTGCCACCCGGCAGGCCGAGCTGGCCCGGGTGATCCGGCAAGTCAAGGCGGCGCTGGACCAAGGGCAACCACCAAACCCCATCCCGCTGCAACAAAATGGCCGTGACCGCTGCCGGACGCACATCGGCCGCGAAGCGGGCAGGCAGGTGGACTGGGTTCAATAGTGACTGTAACTGGCTCAGAAATACTTCCGTCGCGATGTCTCCAATATTGCTGACTTGGTCAACGTCCTCAGGTAATCTACTGGCAGGCAACATGATCGACAGAACCAACCTGTCCATCGAGGCGATGGCGGACGACCACCGCCGTCGGGGTGACCACCGGCGCGACTTTTACCGCATGCTCCGCTCGACCGATCGCATCCTTTGGCTGCTTGAGGAATTGAACATGGACGGAGTGGGGGAGATACCCTCCCCAGCCCGGCCCAGGATTCAAGAGGAGCTCGCGACGCTGCCAAAGCGGGCCCGGCAACGCTTTCGCTCCTCTCCGGCCGTTCAGGACGCCCTGGACAGCGTTTTCGATGTTCAGGAGGAACTGTTCCGGTGGCGCAATCCCGAGCTCGCATTCGATGAGGAAGAGGCCGCCGAGCGAGCTGGATGAGCGTCCCCGCGCCGGGCAACGATGATCCGGCGGGTTCCCCGTCAGAAGTCGTCTCCCGCTACTTGGAAGCAATTTATTACATCTGGGCGGAGGGCGAGGTCGTTCGCAGTTCACGGCTGGCCGACTGGCTTGGCGTGAGCCGCCCCACCGTGACCCTGGCTTTACAGCGAATGACTCGCGACGGCCTGGTCAGTCTCAATGCCGGCAAGGAGATCCGTCTGACCGAGTCGGGATTGTCGGCCGCAACCACCATCGTCCGGCGCCACCGCATCGTCGAACGCTGGTTAACCGATGTCCTCGGCCTGGATTGGGTGGATGCGGACGAGGAGGCTGCTCGCCTGGAGCACTCCATCTCAGAGCGCGTCGAGACCCAACTCTTTGAAAGTTTGGGGCGTCCCACCTCCTGTCCGCATGGCAACCCCATTCCAGGGCATTCCGAGCCGGACCCCAACGAAGTCCGGCTATCCGAGGTCAGCACCGGCTGGAAGGGCAGGGTATCCAGGATTTCCGAAGTGGCAGAGCGCGAGGCCCCAACGCTGCTCGCCTATCTTTCCGAGCACGCATTGGTACCGCGGGCCTTGGTTCGGGTATTGGAGTCGGATCCCCGTCGGGCCACGGTCACTGTCGAGGTCGAGGAACGCAGCCAAACACTTGACCTGGATGCGGTCGCCAAGGTTTGGGTCGTTCCCAGCTGAGGCCCCCGATTGCCCGGGGGCTCTAAAGGACCCACTTTGAGATTTCAGGGATTGCCCCGTCCGCAGTCAGGTCAAAGCTGAGCGGGGTGACGCTGATATATCCGTGCTGAAGCGCCCAGGCATCGGTCTGCGGGTCGTCATCCGTCATCTGGTATTCCCCAGCCAACCAGTAGTAAGGCGTTCCTCTTGGGTCGTGGCCTCGAACAATATCCTCCGCGAATCGGGAGCGCCCCTGGCGGGTGATTTTGAGGCCCGCGATTTCGTGCCTTGGCAAGCTGGGCACGTTAACGTTGAGGAGGACCCGGTCCGGGAGGCCGTGGCGCAGAACAGCCTGGGCGATCTTCGCCGTCGCTTCAGCCGCGGCGTCCCAGGACGGACCGCGATGGGTGCCAAGCGATACCGCCATGGCCGGGACGCCCAGAATCCGGGCCTCGGTGGCTGCTGAGACTGTGCCCGAGTAAAGCACATGACTTGCGGTGTTGGGCCCCAAGTTGATTCCGGAGACAACAAGATCAGGGGGTTGGTCCAGGATGGTGCCGAAGGCCAGCTTGACGCAGTCAGCGGGAGTTCCGCTTACCGCATACCCGCTCAGAGCCTGATTTTGAAACTCATTGATCCGCAGTGGGTCGAGGACCGTGATCGCGTGCCCCATCGCCGACCGCTCGGTGTGTGGGGCAACCACCACGACCTCGCCAATCCGGCATAGGGCGACGTAGGCGGCCGCCAGCCCCTCCGATCCGATCCCGTCATCGTTGGTGAGCAGAATTCTGGGTCTCTTCATTCAGCCACCCTGAGTACGACCTTACCGAACTGGCTGCCCGACTCCAGATATCGGAGCGCCGCCTGGATATCCCCCAGTTCAAAGACGCGGTCAACCTGAGGCCTCATCCCTTCGCCGACGGCTTCGAGGACGTCAGCGAACTCGGTCCCATTGCCCATCGTCGATCCATACACCGTCTGCTGCCGGAAGAAGAGGCGGGGCAGATCGATGCAGCCGGTTCGCCCACTGGTGGCTCCGCAAACCACCAGTCGGCCGCCCGTGCCGAGCGACTTCAGTGATTCGTCGATCGTCGCCTCCCCGACGTGCTCGAAGACGACGTCGGCGCCGCGGCCATCGGTGGCGTCCTTGACCTGCGCCGAAAAGCGGCCCGAATCGAGCGCTGCGTTAACCCCCAGGATGAGAGCTCGGCTCCGCTTTTCGGGTGATCGGCTGGTGACCAGCACCCGGGCTCCAAGGTGACGTCCGATAGCGACTGCCGCCAGTCCGACCCCCGCCCCGGCACCTACCACCAGTAAAGTCTCCCCCCTCAGGAGCCGGGCTCTCGTCACCAGCATTCGCCAAGCCGTCAGGAAGGTGAGCGGTATCGCCGCTGCCTCCTCGAAGGAGATACCGTCGGGCACCGGGAATACGTTTTCCATAGGCACGTGAATCAGTTCGCAAGCGGTGCCGTCGGTGTGTTCACCCAGGATTCCGAAACCTCGACAGAAGACCTGCTGTCCGGCCCTGCATTGATCACATCCCCAGCAGGCCGCCACGGGATAGAGAACCACCCGGTCACCACTCTTCCACAGCGGAGTTTCGGAGAGTTCGACTTCTCCCGCGCCATCGGCACAAATGACGCGGGGTGGTCGCCCACGTTGTGCCCCCCGGCTCACCCAGATATCGAGATGATTAAGGGAGCAGGCTTTGATCGCGACACTTACCTGCCCGCCGCCAGGGTCGGTTCTCGGCCGCGTCCGGATCCGGACCCCCTCGGGGCCCAATGGCTCCTCGTAAACCGCGCACGTCCCTTGGCTCAAGATTGGCATCGCCCAAGGGTATGCCCAGAGTCGGAGATCGAGACTTCGTCCTCTAGAATCGTCGGAGTCTTGATCGCTGAAGCCTTTGCGGGCAAAACCATCCTCATCACCGGCTCCACCGGTTTCCTGGGCAAATCACTAGTTGAGAAGTGCCTGCGCACCCTGCCCGGGATCGCCAAAATCAACCTCGCGGTCCGCGGCAGCAACCGCCGCACTGCCGAGGAACGCCTCCACAAAGAGATCCTCACCAGCCCCGCCTTCAAGCGCCTCAAGGATGAGTTGGGCGAGGACGCCTTCGCGGCCCTTGCCGCCGCCAAACTACAGGTGATCGAGATCGATCTGGGCAAGGATGGGCTCGGTCTCGACGATGAGGGGCGAGAGCGTCTGCGTGGCTGCCAAATCGTGATCCACTCCGCCGCCGCGGTGGAATTCGACAACCCCGCCGACCTCTCCGCCCAAACCAATCTGCTGGGCGCCGCCAGGTTGGTAACCGCCCTCCATGAGGCCGGTGGCAGGCCGCATTTGGTCCATGTCTCGACCGCCTATGTAGGCGGTATGTTACGGGGCCAGGTCAATGAGGAACTGCCCCTTGATCCAGGCCTCAACTGGCGTCACGAAGCCGCGGTCTTGAGCGGCCTTCGCCCGGTAGTCGAAGAGGAATCGCGCCGGCCCGAAATCCTGCAAAAGCTCCATCGCGAAGCCCGGTCCAAGATGGGACCGGCCGGCACTCCGTCCATGGCTAGAACGGTCGAGCGTCTGCGCGATCGCTGGGTCAAGGATCGCCTGGTCGAGCGGGGCCGCGTTCATGCTCGAGCCATGGGCTTCTCCGACATTTATTCGTTTACCAAGGCGATGGCCGAGCGGGCGGTGGTCGAGCTGCGGGGCGATATTCCACTCTCGATCCTGCGGCCCTCAATCATCGAGAGTGCCCTCGCCGAGCCTCATCCTGGTTGGCTGGAGGGCTTTCGCATGGCCGAGCCAATCATCCTCGCCTACGGCAAGAATGCCCTCCGCGAGTTCTCCGGCCTCCCCGACGGGGTGCTCGATATCATCCCGGCCGATCTGGTGGTCAACGCGGTGATCGGGGTGGCGGCGTCGCCGCCCGCGGATGGCTATCGCATCTACCACGCCGCCTCGGGCAGCCGTAACCCCCTGCGTCTGCGCCGACTCCACGACGAGTGCAAGATCTTTTTCACCGCCCATCCATTGCGGGACAAATGGGGTCAGGCACTTGGCACCCCAACCTGGACCTTCCCCCCCCGCGAAGAGTTGCTGCTCAAAGGGCATATGGTCTCCAAGGCCATCGAGGGCCTCCAGTGGGTCGTCGAGCGGCTGCCCATGGGCTCCCAGATCGCTCCCATCTCGGATCAGCTCAATGACACCCAGACGCGACTCCAGCGATCTCTCAACCTGGCCGAACTCTATGGCGTCTATACCGACGTCGATTGTGTCTACGACACACGCAACCTGATGTCCGTCTGGGAAACAATTCCGGCCGGGGAACAAAGAGTGTTTCCGTTCGATCCGGCGGGTTTCGACTGGGGCCAGTACTTTCAGGAGGTCCATCTGCCCACTGTGGTACGAATGGCCCGGGTGGACTCCGACCCCTCCAGGGGCCATCAGCCCAGCGGGCAAACCGGCCCCCAAATCGAATCGGCGGCTGGAGTGCAACTCATCCGCCGCAGGGCAGGACGCTCTGATGTCCTGGCCGTCTTCGATGTCGATGGCACCCTCGTCGAAACCAATGTCATCGAGTACTTCCTCTGGATGCGCCTCAAGGCCCAGCCGGTCAAGGATTGGCCCGGCTTCCTCAGCGACATGCTCCGCCAAACCCCGAGTTGGCTCAATCTGGAGCGACGATCGCGAGCCGAGTTCCAGCGTAGCTTCTACCGCCAGTACGACGGCCTTGACCTTGAGACCATGCGCGGTCTCGGCCGGGAGGCGCTCAACGCCGTAACACTTCGCCGCATGTTTCCCGAGGGAATGCGTCGGATTCGAGAACACAAGGCCGCCGGTCACCGCATCCTCCTGCTCACCGGAGCACTGGATGTGGTCGTTGAGCCATTGGCCGAAGTCCTTGAGGTCGACGTCGACTGCGCCCATCTCCTGGTCAAGGACGGGATTATGACGGGTGATCTTCAATCACCCCCAGCCGCGGGCGAGGCTCGCAGCACGCTGCTTCAGGAATACGCGGCCAGGAACGGCATCGACCTCACCCAGAGCTTCGCCTACGCCGACTCGCTCTCTGACCTGCCCATGCTCGAAGTGGTCGGTTCCCCAGTCGTGATCAACCCAGATGCCCGCCTGTCGGGGCTCGCGTCGCAGCGGGGTTGGCGGACCGAACGCTGGCGAATGGCTCCGGGTAACTGGAGGTTGCCCGTTCCGGACCCATGGTCGGCCGAATATCGAGAGGCGGTTCGAAGATAGTGCTCGCCCTCCAATACGTCCGCTCCATCCCGCGCTTCGCGCTGGTCAAGGCCGCCGGGGGCCGGCCGGAGGTCGCGACCAGCGATCTCTCCATGCTCGTCCTCGGCGACGTCGCTGAGCCTGAACTGCCGGCTGGTGATTGGCATCGCGTCCGACCCACCCTCAGCGGAATCTGCGGCTCTGACCTTTCCGCCATCTCGGGCCATGTTTCGCTCTATCTGGATCCACTGACCAGCTACCCGTTTGTACCCGGACATGAGGTCGTGGGACAGTTGTCAGACGGCACCCGAGTCGTGGTTCAACCCGCCCTCGGATGCACGGTTCGCGGGGTGGTTCCGGAGTGCGCCAACTGCGCCGCCGGGCATCCAGGCCTATGTGAGAACGTTCCCATCGGTTGCCTGGAGGTCGGCCTGCAAACGGGCTACTGTTCCTCCACCGGTGGGGGATGGGGAGAAGTCCTGGTGGCTCATCGCAGCCAGCTTCACGAGGTGCCCGACTCCATCCCCGATCAGGCCGCCGTCCTGCTGGAGCCTCTCGCCTGCGCAATCCATGCCGCCCTTCGTGGAGGTACGGCGGCCGAGGACACAGTTCTGGTGTACGGAGCTGGCACGATAGGCCTCCTAACGGCGGCGGCGATCAAACACCTGGCCCCACACCGCCGGCTCCTGATCGTTGCCAAACATCCGCATCAGCGGGAGGCAGCGCTCAGCTTGGGAGTCGATCAGGTGATCAGGCCGGAGGAGGTCTTCCAGCGGGTACGCTTTGCAACCGGTGCGAGGCGATTGCAGACCATTGGCCAACCCGTCCTCCTCGGCGGTGTCGATGTCACCTTCGACTGCGTCGGTTCAACCACCAGTCTCAACTCGGCAGTCCGCCTGACCCGACCGAAAGGCAAGGTGATCGCGGTCGGTATGCCGGGCGAGGAGAAGGTTGATTGGACCCCCATTTGGCAGCGTGAACTGACCGTAATGGGTGCCTACGCTTACGGCAAGGAGGAGAAGCTGGATGGCCGTCAGACTTTTGATCTGGCCCTCGAGCTGGCACCCCAATTGCGCTTGGAGCGGTTCACCGGACCGCTCTTCCAACTCGGTGAATATAAGGACGCCATCTCCCACGCCATGAACGCGGGCCGGATGGGGTCGGTCAAGATCGCATTCGATCTGAGAGGGCTGAGCAACTAATGGGTCGACCTGGCGCCGTTATCGAAATCGATCGGACTTCTCCCCCGACGCTCTTCCATTTCGGTGAGGGCGTTCGGCTGGAACGACTTCCGCTCGGAAGCCGTGTCCTCTATCCGCCCGATCCCCTGGATGCCATCGCCCACCCTGAGCGGGCGATTAGGCGAGCGCTGGCCAATCCGCTGGAGGAGGACTCGCTGCAGAGCCTCCTGCGCGCCAACATGAAGCTGACCATCGCCTTCGATGACCTTTCTTTGCCACTCCCTCCCATGGCGGCTCCGGATATCCGGCAGCTGATCATGGAAGAGGTGATCGAGCTTGCCGCGGAAGCGGGCGTGACCGATATCGAACTCATCGCCGCCAATTCCCTCCATCGGCGCATGACCGCCGATGAGATCCGGCACATCGTGGGTGACCGGATCTTCTCCACCTTCTACCCCGACAAGCTGTACAACCATGACGCCGAAGACCCCGAAGGCAACCTACTGATCGGCACTACGGCGGCGGGCGAAGAGGTGACCCTCAATCGGCGGGCGGTCGAGTCCGATCTGGTTGTGTATGTGAACATCACCCTGGTGCCAATGGATGGCGGCCACAAGTCGATGGCAACCGGGTTGGGAAGTTATCGGAGCGTGCGTCCTCACCACAACGTCAAGACCCTGCTCCATTCCCGCTCCTACATGCATCCTCCCGACTCCGCGCTCCACGACGCGTGTACGCGGCAGGGGCAGTTAATAGAGGACACCGTACGGGTGTTTCACATCGAGACCTCCGTCAACAACAACGCGTTTCCTGGGATCGCCGGCTTCATGCAGAAGCGTGAGACGGACTGGACGGCGGGAGACCAAGCCTCGTATTTGGCGATCAAGCAGATGACCGATCTGGCTCCACCTTCGATCAAGAGGTCCATCTTCCACTCCATGCGCGCGCCTTACGGGTTGACCGGAGTCTGGGCTGGCCAGGTCGATGCGGTCCATGCCAAAGCCCTGGAGGGGTGCCGCAAGCAGATGGCGGTGACGGTCGAAGGGCAAACGGACATCCTAACCATGGGCCTGCCTTACTTGGGCCCATACAACGTGAATTCCATCCTAAACCCGGTCCTGGTGGTGTGCCTGGGCCTGGGCTACCTCTTCAATCTCTATAAGAACAAACCGGTCGTTCGTGAGGGTGGAGTGGTGATCATGGCGCACCCGTGCCGGTATGAATTCGACCAGGTACACCACCCGAGCTACATCGACTTCTACGACGAAGTCCTGGCCGACACTAAGGATCCTCACCAAATCGAAACCAAGTACGAAAAGCGGTTTGCAGAAGATCCCTGGTATCGCCAGCTCTATCGCAAGTCACACGCCTACCACGGTGTCCACCCTTTCTACGCGTGGTACTGGGCGGCCCATGCACTGCAGTACGTCGGGGATGTGATCATCGTGGGGGGGGAGCGAGAGACGGTTCACCGTCTGGGCTTCAAGTGCGCAACGACTCTGGAGGATGCCCTGGAGATGGCGGAGCAGACCGTTGGGAGGCACCCGAGCATAAGCCACCTTCGGACGCCGCCGCTCTTCCTGGCTGACGTCATCTAGATGCGGGACAGGCCTTGGTATTCGGGGGAACTGGGGCCAGCCCGGCTGGCGCACACCACCGGAGTGCTGATTTCCGACCTTCGCCAGTTGCAGGCTGGTTTCCGCTGGGATCGGCCTCGTCCGTGGCAGTGGCCGGAGGCCGAGAGCGGGCTTGCGGACGGACCGACCGATCTGGGCTGGGCTCGGACGGAGCCGGTACGGACGATCCGGCTCTTGATACAGCGGGGCTTGTCGGGGCCGTTCACCCGAGCCATGGCGCACCCAAAGGTGGAGGGCGCCGAGTGGATTACCGGGCTTGATCGGCCGGCCATCTTGGCTTCCAACCACAGCAGTCATGCTGATACCTCACTGCTGCTCTATGCGCTCCCGGATCGGGCGCGGGAGCGGACGGTGGTTGCGGCGGCGGCCGATTACTGGTATCGCAGACCCTTTCTGGGGCGGGTGATTTCCTTGTGGCTGAATACGTTCCCGTTTTCACGGACAGGGGGGGCGAGTGAAGTCCTGCATCGGTCGAGCCAGCTCCTGAAAGGGGGCTGGAATCTGCTCGTCTATCCTGAGGGTTCGAGGTCACCAGATGGGCGATTGCAGGCCTTCAAGCCGGGAGTTGGCCACCTGGCCACCCAGACCCGCAGCCCGGTCGTGCCCATGCATGTGCGGGGCTCACGCAGGTTGATGCCCAGGGGCCGGTCGATTCCACTTCCGGCACCGGTCACCATCAAGATCGGGAAGCCGCTGTACCCGGGGCGGGGCGAGGGTTCCCGGGAGTTCACCGTGCGGGTTGAAGAGGCGGTGAGGGATCTGGCGGGCGGGAAGGAGCAGGGGGACTGGATCGCGCGTTGGCGGGCTGGGGCGCCCTATCGCCGCCTCACCGAGGGCGATCTGCGAACAGGGTTTGGGCCGGCTTCAGCGCCGCCGAGCTAGACTGTCTAACCGTTGGCACGATCAGCTACTCCCCGGCGCGGCCCTCGCAGGACCAAGACTCGCACGGCCACGCCGCCCGAGGATCTCAAGGAAGCCGCGGTCGTAATGGACGCCGCCGTCACTCAGGCACTGCCCAACGCTATGTTTGAAGTGGAGTTGGAGAACGGACACAAGCTGATTGCTTACGCCGCGGGTCGGATGCGTCGTTACTTCATCCGGATCACGCCTGGGGATCGGATCAGGGTTGAGCTGTCGCCGTATGACCTGACGCGGGGCCGGATCGTATACCGGTACAGGGACTAATTCTGACGAGGCGATTCTCGTCGCTGGCGACACCCGCCATCGCCCTGATCCTCTCCGGCCTATCGACCGTTAGCCATCCCGCGATCGTTTTGGCTGCCAATGCCGGAGGTCCATGCACCTTCCAAATGGACAGCCCCTCACCGTTGGAGCCTTCGGGCGGATCGGCAAGCCCGAGCACCAATCCCCCGATTACCTTCGTGCGCCGCGACGGGCTCGCTGAATTCGGCCCCGGAGACAATCCCACCGCGATGGCGGTGGCCCCAGACGGTCGGCTGTTCGTCGGAACGGTCAGCGGCAACATTTATGCCTTAACGATCGATTCGATCACGCATCAGGTGACGAGCACCGTGAAGTTCACCTCCGTCCACAATCTGCCCAATACCAACGACGATGGCACACCGGCCTCGGTGACAGGGCGAATCGTCCTGGGAATGACCTTCGATCCAGCTCATCCCACTGACCTATACGTATCCGATGGTGATCCGCGTCTCTACACATGCAGCACCAACACCCGCTCGGGGACGATCACCAAAGTGGATATTGGGTCGGGCACCGCGGTCAATGTGGTCACGGGCCTGCCCAAATCCCGACGGGATCACAACGTTGAGGGGATCCATTTCGGACCTGATGGGTTTCTCTACGTTTCGGTAGGTGCGATGACCAACCTCGGGGCACCTTCGGTCTGGTTTGGGATGCAGGCCGAGTCCTACCTCAGTGCTTCGATCCTCAAGATAGACGTGCACTCGATCGAATCGAGTCCGGGCTCGGTCGACCTTTCCAACGTGATTGGGGCCTCGACAATGCCGGCCACGGTCAGTTTCTTTGTTGAGGGCACTCGCAATGCCTTCGACTTCCAGTTCGAGCAAGTCAATGGAACCACCTATATGTACATCAACGACAATGGGTCCAACCATGGCTTCGGCACCACCCCCGCGGGTGGGGACGGATGCCCTTCAGGGCAGGCCATCGACCCTCCCGATCTGGAGGACACGCTCTTCCGGGTGCCCTTGAACCATTTAGGGATCTTTTATGCTGGCCACCCGAATCCAGCTCGCGGCCAATGTGTACTCGACGACGGGGTGTCTGCCGATGGGACGATGCTGTACAGCCCGACTTTGACCCCCGACCCTAACTATCAACCGCCGGTCATGTACTACGGGGCATCTGGAGGGTCGGTAAACGGGATGACGGTTTATCCGGCTGGGGTCAACGGTGGCGCGATGGCGGGAGATCTGATCTCCGCCACGTTCTCGGATGATAATTTGCTCCGCCGGGTGACCGTAGACCCGACCAGCGAATTGCCGACCAACATCCCGGTGGGTAGCACCCTGGCCCCTACTTCGGAGTACCAGTTCCGCAATCCGCTGACGTTGGCGGCGGATGGCATCAGCGGAGCGCTTCTGGGCACGATCTTCGTTGCGGAAAGCGATCTCTGGACGGCTGGCACGGCGGAGATCGACGCCCTCTTCCCACAGGGGGGTGGCCAGGAGTCGTTGGGAACCCTCAACCCGACCAACTACAACTTCGGTTCGTCGGACGTGCTGCAAGCGGGAGGTTGGCTCTCGGCTCCCCGGCAATCGTTCGCCTTTACCAATACCAGCGGATTGCCGATCAACATTTCCGGGGTCGCACTGGGTGGAGCCAATCCATCCGATTTCCAGGTGGGCAGCGCCTGCGGCGGGTCGCTGGCCGTCGGTGCCAGCTGCACGGTCAATGTGACCTCCACCCCCGGCTCGATCGGCGAAAAGACGGCCAGCGTGGTGATTTCGGATGATGCACCTGACAGCCCCCAGAAGATCCAGGTCATGGAGGCGGGGGTGATTCAACAGTTCGGGACGGGCACTCTCAGTTTCCCGCTCACTCGGATCGGGGCGACTGCAAGCCAGACAGTGACCTTCACCAACCCGACCAGCATCGGTACCCCGATACACGTCAGCCAGGTTGCCTTGACCGGAAGCGGAGCGGCCGACTATAGCCTCACCGACGGTTGTACGGGCCACGGCGTGGCGGGCCAGCAGAGCTGTTCGGTGACGGTCTTTTTCACCCCTACGGTGCTGGGTTCGCTGCCGGCGAACCTAGTTCTAAAGGACGACGCTTCTGGATCGCAGGCTACGACTCCCATCACGGGCTCTGGCGGGCGTGGATTCTTTTTCGCCGAGGGGTTCACGGGCACGGGGTTCACCGAGTCGCTGAATCTGCTAATGCCCAACCAGAGCGGAACCGCGACGATCGACTACTACACGCCCTGGGCCCACACCACCCAGTCGGTCAACCTGACGGCTGGAAAGGTGGCAACGGTGGATGTCGCGGCTGTGGTGTCAGCGCCCCAGCAACCCGTCTCGGCACTGGTCACACTACCAGCGGAGGGTGTGGCCGAACGGGTGATGCACTTCAACTTCGGCCAATGGCATGGTTCGACTGACATCGTCGGCACCCAATCGACCGCCGAAGAATGGGACTTCGCCGAGGGATCGACCCTACCCGCTTTCGATGAGTATCTGACCCTACAGAACCCCAACCCGGTGCCGGCCAACGCCACCCTCAACTACTTCACGGATTCTGGGGCCAACCCGATCAAGCAACTGATCCTCCCGGCCCAGAGCCGGACCACGGTCGAAGTGTTCAGTGGTGGGTTGAACTCGGTGTCTGGATGCGTCCCAGGCGGTGCTGGTGCCAACTGTGGGGTCGGGCGAGGTCAGGGCGGCGTGGGGGTGAAGGTGACCACTGACCAGCCGGTGGTGGTGGAGCGCCCGATGTACGTGGATGGGCATGACTTTGGGTCGGGCCCGATCAACGATGGCCATGTGGCTCTGGGGGCGAACTCGCCAGCGACTCAGTGGAACTTCGCCGAGGGGAC
>DASZFH010000096.1:0-3588 GCA_035939985.1 Candidatus Dormiibacterota bacterium | reverse complement strand
CCTCGAGCTCCGCGCGAGCTCCAGGAGATCCAGGCCATGTTCGAGATCCTTCTGATCCCGTTCAGTCGCGGCTATGGCGCCTTATCTCCTTTCGCAGGTGGCCCGTGATCTCCTGAGACAGCGTCCCAACCTCGGGTGTCTCGATCAGGCGGGGCCTAGGAATGTCGACATTCCACTGGTTGACCACGCGACCAGGTCGGGAGCTGAGCAATACCACCCGGTCCCCCAGACGGACCGCCTCACGAACGTTGTGAGTCACGAAAATGATGGTCAATCCACTCTCTTGCCAGATCCGGACCAGGTCCTCATGGAGCAGGTCTCGGGTGATCGCGTCCAATGCCGCGAACGGCTCATCGAGCAAGAGCAGTTCGCCACCCTGCGCGAGGGCGCGAGCCAGCGCGACTCGCTGGCGCATCCCTCCTGACAATTCATGCGGTCGATGGTTTGCGAACCCGTCCAGATGGACCACGCCGAGCAATTCGGCAATCCTCTGCTGGCGGGCTTGGGGGGGCACACCAGCCAAGCGCATGGGCAAGTCGACGTTGCGACTGACCGTCAGCCAGGGCATCAGGGCCGGCTCCTGGAACATCATGGCCGGCCGCGCTGAATTAACCTCCAGCCGCCCCGCGCTGGGCTTCTCCAAGCCGGCGATGATCGAGAGCAGAGTTGATTTGCCACATCCGGACGCGCCCAGCACGCAGAGAAATTCGCCCCGAGCGACCTCCAGGGAGAGTCCATCGAGGGCCAGCACCGCCTGGTCCCGATTCCCAAACACCTTGCTGAGCTCGTCGAGACGCACGGTCACAGATTGATCGACCGGCGCCGGAGCGGCTCGACGGCGGGAAAGGTTCATGCCGATCCCAGCCCTCCCGCGCTCAGTACCGGCCGACCTAGATTCTTCAGCAACTGATTCAGAATGCGGATGTCCACGATCCCATTGACGTTGGCATTGGTTACCAACCCCACCCTCACCGAATTGGCTGCGGAAGTCTTGATCGAAGTGGCCTCTGGATCGGCGGTGAAGCTCAAATGACTCCAGGCGGTGGCCTCTTCGGCCGGGGTGAGAGACGAATTGGTCAGAGATAGGAGGTCGGCCGCAGCCACGGATGAGGCCTGGGCTCCATTTGCTTGGATCCAATCCAGGGTGGCGAGGTGCCCCTTGATCAGGTTCTTGACAACGTCGGGATGCTTGCTTAAAAAGTCGGTCGACACAACAAGGAGAGTGGTCGCGAATTGTCCATTGGGCCACAGCGAAGCCTCGTTGACCACTTCCGTGCCCCCACCTTCAACAACCATCCGTGTGACCCAAGGTTCTGGCTCCCAGGCTCCCTGGATGGCCCCTTGCTTGAACAACGACAGGGCGACTGAATTGCTGGCCGGAGACGTGATCCGAACGTCTCCACCCCCCTGGGCATCAGTGTGCAGGCCGTGATCGAGAAGGTATGCCCGCAGGGCGATGTCCTGGGTATTGGCCAGCTGCGGAGTCGCCAGCAGCTTTCCCTTGAGGTCGGCCGCCGAGCCGAACGGCACTCCCTTGAGCACCAGGCCGGCACCACCCGAGGTGGCGCCGGCCACGACTCTCACCGCTCCGGACTTGACGAAAGCATTGGTCGCCGGACCCGGGCCCATGAACGCTGCGTCCAGGGCTCCGCCAAGAAACGCGGTCACCTCATCGCCCCCGGCATTGAAAGTCTGGGGCTGGATGGTGACTTTGGGACCCAGCGCCGCCGCCCAGTAGCCCTGATCGAGCCCGATCAAGGCTGGAGCGTGGGTAAGGTTGCCCAGATAGCCGATCCGCAGGGTGGTTTGCACCGATGCCCCTGCAGTGGGCTGGGACGAGGGCGATGACGGGGAACCGCAAGCGGCCAGGTTGATGGCACTGACCACCAACACGACTGCGGTAACGGGTAATCGATGACTGACGGCTGACATGAAACCTCCTGAAGCGTCTTTTAACTAGCAAGAGCGGGACCAAATCGATCCTGCGGGACACCGGCTCGGTAGCCGGCGAGAGGGGCTAGACGCTACAGGCGCAGGTACCACAGCGCCCAAAGTCCACAACACGTCGCCGTGTCAGCGAGTAGACCAAGTGCGCCGGAACAAACATGACGGCTCACACTTTACCTGATCCTGAGCCGGTGTTCAGACCTGATCGGCAGGCCCCTCAACACCCTCCTATGATGAAGAGAGGGGATGAGGGCTTTAAGGGTCGAGCCGCAAGAAGAGCTCCAGGCGCTGATGGAGCGCCTCCGCGGCCTGCCCGCCGGACAGCCGCTCGATCTGCTGATTTCGGACCGGACAGTGTTGACCGGTAACCCTTTGCGCGTCCAGGAACTGGCTCGTTTTGCCGATCAGCTCGGCCTTGAGGTTCGCGTTGTGTCGGACGACCGGGACGTCTTGGAGATGGCGAGAAGAGCCGGCCTTCCGGCCGTCCAGCGGCCGAACGCGAACGACAACCTCGCCCGGATGAGATCAGTCCAAATCGGGGCGGGGATGGCCTGGACGGAAGCCGACCCCGCCTGGTGGGCCGCCATCCGCCACTTCCGCGACCACCTAAGAACGGCGCTGAGACCGAGTCAGCTCGGTGCCGCCTTGAGGGGTCTGCCGGCGAGGTTGAGGGACCAGGACCGCCGGTCCATGAGGGCGGTCGGAGCCCTCATCGGCCTGACCGCCGTTTTGTTCGCGCTGATTTTCATTCCCTCAGCCAAGGTCACGATCGTGGCCAGGCCGTTGGCTCTGACTGGCACAGACGTCTCGGTGGTGGCGCAGGTTGGTCAGAACTCCCCCATCGCGATTCGTGAAGTCACGTCCAACCTGACCGTCAATGGCACCTTCGCCGCCACCGGGACCTCGAGCTCCGGGAGCCAAACGGCCTCTGGGACGGTGGTCTACAGCAATCACTGCAGGACCAACTACACGATCCCTTCGGGGACAGTCCTCCATGGCAGCGGCCTGTCCTTCCTTCAGTCGGGCGATGTGCATATCGCATCGAAGAAGACCAGCACTGGCCGCGTGGTCGCCACCCAACCCGGCAGCGCCGGTAATCTGGCCGCCGGGTCGATCACCACCATCGATTTGTCGGGGACGATCGCCGGCTGCGTGTCGATCAGCAGTTCGGGCGCGCTTTCTGGCGGGGCGAACGGTCAAGTCCAATCCGTGCTCTCACCCGCTGATCTCGACCTGGCCCATGGCCAGCTGGCGGGGCAGCTCCTGAGCCAGGGTGCGGACACATTGGCACGGCAGGCGGCCAATGGAGAGCAGTTGGGGCAGTCGGTGACGGTGCAAGCGCCGGTCTTTGAATCCGACCATTCGGCTGGGGACCAGGTCACCCAGTTCCAGGCGACCATCAGTGCTCAGGTCATCGGCATTCTCTACCACCCCTCGGAGCTTGATTCTTTACTCCGCTCCCAGCTCCTCGCGCAAGCGGGTAATCGACTCCTGGCCGATCGGTCCCTGACGTTCGAGTCCCAGATCAGCTCGCTCAACTCAGACGGTACGGTGACCTTTACCGGTCACGCCCAGGGGTTGGTCGCTCCCAGATTGAACGAAGATGCAATCCGAACCCACCTGGCCGGACAAACGATGGCG
>DASZFH010000095.1:0-2884 GCA_035939985.1 Candidatus Dormiibacterota bacterium | reverse complement strand
ATGAGGTGATGGATGCGCCTCCATTGGAGGTCGGTGGTGACCAGGACAGCCCCACGCTCCCCTTGCCTGGAGTCGCCAACAGATTGGTGGGTGCTGATGGCGGGGTCGGGCCGCCGCCCCCGGAGCCGATCACCAGGTACTGGACGTAGCTAGATCCCGAGCCCGCGTTGGGTCCCAGGGCAACACTGCCGGCGGGAAACGCCTTGGAGTAGACCTCAAGGTGGCTGGGAGTGGATTCGCTGTCAAGGATCTGGGTCTTGGTGTCAGTCCAGCCGGTGAGCCAGGTGGGTTTGGGGCTGACACGGGCGTCCAGGGCCACGTTGATGGTCATCGCGGCGCTGATGTTGAAGGTCACTTCGGGATTGTTGGTGGCGGTCTTGCAGGCCATGGGAGGCTTGATCCACTGCGAGCCCAAAAGGGCTGCGGGAATGCTGGTCATTGTGTAGGGGCGGTCAGACCAGGGGAAGTTGCCCACCTGCAGGTTCTGCTGCACGCTCCACCCAGATGGGGTGCATGGCGACACCGGGTTGCTGATTACCCCGATGGTGGCGGGGGTGAGGAGATAGGCCCGGGTGATTTGCTGCTGAAGGGAGGCTCCAGCGCTGTCTCCGGCCGAGATGGACAGTGAGAGGTAGCCGGAGCTCGGCAACTGGCCCGGATCGACTGTGTAGATACCTCCTGCTCCCCCAGCGACCGTCGCTGCATGCCACGTTTGGCCATCATCTGTCGAGGTCTGGGCGGAGAAGGCGTTGATCGTGCCAGGGTTGCCCCCCGACTGGTGGGCAATGGTCACGGTCAGTGGAGCCACCTTGCCGTTGGCAACCGAGAGGCCATTGGAGCTGGAGACGGTGGCCCCGTAGTCGGCTGTGAGAACCGGGACGTAAGCGCCGTTGGAGGTCGAGTCGGAGTTGAAGCCCAGAACTGTATGGGTGTGGGTAGAGAGCCCCGCCCAAGACGTGGCTGAAAGGTCCACATCCTCTTGAAAGGCATAAGCAGCAGAGGTCGTCGGCACCGGCACCCTCAGGTCGGTGGAGCCGGTCGTTGCGATCTGGACCCCGTTCTTGGAAAGGCTGAGGGTGCTGCTTGCTGAGGAGTTCAGTAGAAACCCGGTCAATTCCAGACCCCCCGAATCGACCAGTTGTGGGAGCGCCGCCTCAAGGGTCCCGTCCGAGTTGCGGATGACATAACTTGGAAATTCCGCGCTGGGTCGCAGGGGCGACTGGAGAAGGGTGTGGCTGCTGGTCTGGCCAGCCGCGTAGTACAGGTATGGAGTAAGCATCTGGGTGGAGTCTCCAGATGTGGCCATGAACAGATCGGCGGCCCAGTAAACAGACGAGGTACTGACTTTCACGGTGTAAACGGTCGGTAAAGTCACGGTCGTGAAGTTGATGCTGGTGGCGAATACCGTATAGAACGGGTCGGAAAATAGACCTACCATAACCTGCTGTCCAGAACGGAGCGCGTCGATGGGGTACGTAACTGTTGCCAGGCTGCCCGGGTTGATGGTGTATTGGAGGTTGGCCGCAATGCCGCTCTGTTCGGGGAAGAGGAGATCGTAATTCGTGCTCCCATCGCTCAGCTGCCAGCGAGTGTCGAAGTCGAGGGCCCCAGTCGATGGGGCCGCCATCGGCTGGGCGAAGAGGCCCCAACTCTGGGGATTATTTCCGATTTGGAGAAGGAAGGTATTGCCCGACTGCCCCACTCCTACTGGGTGCGCGGAGTACTCCATCAGGGCACCGTTAAGCGTGGCCGTGGGGGGGCGGCTCAGGGTGATCGGATCGGCTGCCGCCGCGTCCAGGCTAACCGTGGCATCGGCTGACGTCAGGTCGACCTGAGGATTGCCCACCATGCTGAGGGTCATGCCGACGTTGTCATTCAGGATCGATAGCACGGAATAGTGGCCAGCCGGCAGCCTGAGAACCTGGCCATCGGAGATCGAAGCGTAGTTTTGGTAGGTCCGAATGTTATCCATATTCGAAATGTCGACCAGGCCGGTCGTGGGTTGGCCGTTCCGGTCGTGGACATGCATGGTCAAGTTGTAGGACTGCTGTTCGAAGAAGAAACCGATCGGCGTGTGAAGGACCATGCTGCCGCCTTGCTGGGTCGCGGTCAGGTAGCCGCTGTAACCGCCAATGGTGGCGCCCGAGTGGGGGGTCAGGGTTAGGCCGACAGAGCTGGCCCCATCCGGTTGGACCGTCACTGTCGTTTGGGAAAGGGTGATCAAGCCTGCGGGAGCCGGCTGGCCGTTGGGGTCGTTGAGCTGGACCGTGAGGTTGAAGGTGGCGGCTGCGTTGCCGCCGTTACCCAGGCTGATCTGGTGGGATACAGGCGGCTGGTTCTGGGGCCAGGGGATCAGTCCGAAATCGGCCGTGCCGGATTGCTGGAGGACTGTACTGGTGGTGGCACTCGCGAGGTCCAGTCGCCCGCCACCCTGCTGGTACACGGTGAAAGGGCCGGGCTTG
This sequence comes from Candidatus Dormiibacterota bacterium, assembly GCA_035939985.1. Taxonomy (GTDB): domain Bacteria; phylum Chloroflexota; class Dormibacteria; order Dormibacterales; family Dormibacteraceae; genus DASZFH01. The sequence continues at coordinate 422 of DASZFH010000095.1, read as the reverse complement.
GCGCTGTTAACCAGGGCCGCCTTGAGGCGGTCGTGGCTCCAGGTGGGGTACTCCTGCTTGAGGATCGCGGCCGCGCCCGCGGTCAGTGGGGTGGCCATCGAGGTGCCGGAGAGCTCTGTGTATTGGGGTTCACCCGCCAGGGGCGGGAAAGTCCCGTTCACTGCCCGGGCAGCGATCACGTTTACCCCCGGGGCTGTGATGTCTGGCTTGAGCGCGTCGTTGTTGAGACGCGGGCCCACATTGGAGAATGCAGCCAACTGATCGCTGGAGTCGACGGCGCCCACCGTCAGGGCGGCGTCCGCGGCGCCAGGGCTGGCGATGTAAGTCAGGTTGGGTGGGGAACCTGGCTGGTGATTGCCGGCGGCGATGACGAACAGCGTGCCGTATTGTGCAGACAGGCTGTTCACCATCTGGCTCATGGG
>DASZFH010000094.1:0-3977 GCA_035939985.1 Candidatus Dormiibacterota bacterium | reverse complement strand
GTGTGTGCTACATCCGTGCTACATCAATACAGCCGCGTTGTCACATTAGCGACAACGATGCCGATGTGTTCGTATTCAGAAATTGGTCGGGGGCGAGGGATTTGAACCCTCGGCCTCACGGTCCCGAACCGTGCGCGCTGCCGGACTGCGCCAGCCCCCGACGAACCGGGCCATTCTACCCGCTGCTCGCTCCCGCCCCAGATCCGCTCTGAAAGCCCTCTGCCATCACGATGTTGGTGGGCACTGCCATCAGCGTTGCCGACCCTTCCGCCAAACGAACCGAATCCGACGCTCTCTCCACCCAGGCCGAGGCCCTCACCAGGGAGCGCCGTATTTCGTCAACCTGACCAATCACGCGTACCGTCTCCCCCACCTTGACCGAGTGCCGGAGCCTCATCTCCATCTTGCCAGTTACACCCGGGTGCCCCGCATGGACCGCAGCCCAACCCATCGCCTCGTCCAACATCAACCCCACCATCCCGCCGTGGATGATGCCTTCCCAGCTCTGGAAGCGCGCCGGTACCGTGTACAGGCAGGTCACCCGCGAGCCATCGAAATTGAACCTCATCTTCAATCCATCCGGATTCAGTTCGCCACACCCGAAGCATCGGTGGTCATAGACCATCTCCACCTGGCTCAAGGCGAACAGGTCCAGCTTCCGCTGATGTGAACCTGCCCGTTGAGATCGGTGAGGTTGGTCAGCTGGGCGTCGATGGTGCCGGACTGTTCGTTGGCCGCGACCACAAAGGTGACCACATCCCCGCTCTGGGATTCCCAGACCTTGGTCTTGGTGGGGTCGGCGAGTTGGATTGAGACGTCCGTCCCTTTGTACGTGCCCGAGCCATAATAGGCGTGAGGCACCGTGACCACCAAATCCCAGGTGTCGGGGCCAATCAGGAAGTAAAACTGCGATGCCCAATGGCCCTGCGCCCGCGAATCGGTCGCGGTGCAACCACTATGCTGGCCGGTTTGATCGGAGGCCACCGTCGAAACCTGAGCCGTCACCTGACCGGCCAGGACCAGATTCTCCACCCAGGCGAACGCTGGGCTGGGGCTCTCCACCACCGGTGTGGGCTGCTGCACCGAGGGGATGGATGGCACCAGGGTGCACCCACCGAGGGTGACGAAGAGCGCGAGCGCCAGGGCAAGGGATTGCTTGGGCACGAACCGACTCTAGCCGCTGCGCTCACCGACAAGCCCACTTCCGGGGGCCTTCCGCTGATCTCGGGGCCGTCCACCGATGACACGGGTTTGCCCCAATCCGTTGATCCCTTTAGACTTTGCCATCGTGGCCTCTGATCTGGCCCCCCCCGCCCGGCGGGAGCGGGTCAAAAACCCTTACAGTTCGCTGCCTAACTGGCTCTACCCCTCCTTCGTGGTGGTCATGCTCAGCGGGTTTACCGTATACGGTCTGTGGACCAGCCTCTTTCAGGGCATCGGCCAGGCCGGGCCCTACCTCAGTCCTTTCTTTTCCCCTCCGATCAAGCTCGCCGGCATTCCCCCCGCCCTCTTCGTTGCCTGGGCTCCGCTGAGCTTTCGAGCCACCTGCTATTACTACCGCAAGGCCTATTTCCGAAGCTTTTTCGGTCATCCCCGGTCCTGTGCCGTGCCCGAGGCGAAAATGGCAATAGGCGGGGGCGTCTACAAAGGTGAGACAGCCCTTCCTTGGGTGCTCAACAATCTCCACCGCTACGCCTTCTACGCCACCGCCATCCAGGTCGTCATCCTCTGGTACGACGTCACCCAGGCCTTCAACTTCAAAGGCCATTTCGGGGTCGGCCTGGGCACCCTGCTCATGGTCGTCAATGTGATCATGCTCAGCGGTTACACATTTGGCTGCCACGCCTTCCGTCACCTGGCCGGCGGCAAGGTCGACTGCTTCTCTTGCTCGGCAGCAACCAGGGCTCGGCACAAGCTTTGGAAGGGCGTGTCGGTGCTCAACGTTCGCCACGACAAGTGGGCCTGGGCCAGCCTCTTCACCGTCATCAGTGTCGACCTCTACATCCGGCTCCTTCAGTACGGAGTCGTCCAGGACCTGCGCTTCTTCTAATGGCTATGGAGACGGTTGAGACCGACTTACTCGTAATCGGCGCGGGCGGGGCCGGCATGCGCGGGGCCATCGCCGCCGCCGATGCCGGCTGCAAGGTGGTCGTCGTGACCAAGACCCTGCTCGGCAAAGCCCACACCGTGATGGCCGAGGGTGGTATGGCGGCTGCCATGGCCAATGTCTCTTCGCTGGACAGCTGGAAGGCTCATTTCGCCGACACCATGAAAGGTGGCAAGCTGCTCAACAACTGGCGCATGGCCGAGTTTCACGCCAAAGAGGCTCCCGATCGGGTCCTGGAACTGGAGCGCTGGGGAGCAGTCTTCGATCGCACCAGCGACGGGTTGATCCACCAACGACCATTCGGGGCCCACACCTACCCCCGCCTTGCCCACATCGGAGATCGGACCGGGCTGGAGTTGATCCGCTCCCTCCAGGACGTTCTCATCCACCGCGACTCGGTGACCGTCCATATGGAAGTTACGGTGACCCGGCTCCTGGTCACCGATGGGCGGATCGCCGGTGCGCTTGCCTACAATCGTCACGACGGCAGCCTCATTCTGTATCAGGCCAAGGCTGTCCTCCTCGCCACCGGAGGTTGGGGGCGCATCTATCGGGTGACCTCCAACTCCTGGGAGTGCACGGGCGATGGAACCGCGCTCGCCTACGAGGCGGGGGCCAGAATTCAGGACCCGGAGATGGTTCAGTTTCACCCCACCGGCATGGTCTGGCCACCGGGCGTCAGAGGCATCTTGGTCACGGAAGGGGTGCGCGGCGAGGGTGGCCTGCTGCGCAACAGCGAAGGCGAGCGCTTTATGACCAAGTACGACCCAGAACGCATGGAGCTCTCCTCCCGAGACGTCGTCGCTCGAGCCATCAACTCTGAGGTGCTGGCCGGACGCGGCACGCCCCACGGCGGCGCATTCCTGGACATCAGTCACCGCAAGCCTGAATTCATCAAGCACAAGCTGCCCTCGATGTACGAACAGTTTCTTAAGTTGGCTGATGTCGACATCACCAAGGAACCGATGGAAGTCGGCCCGACCATCCACTACGCGATGGGCGGGGTGCGCGTCGAGGCGGCAACCGGCGCTACCGATGTCGACGGTCTCTTCGCTGCCGGCGAGGTGGCCTGTGGCCTGCACGGCGCCAACCGGCTGGGAGGGAACTCACTCAGCGACCTGCTGGTGTTCGGAAAGCGAGCCGGAGACGGTGCCGCTGCGTTCGCGTTGGCCAACCCCCGACCGGTCAAACCTCAGCCCACCCAGATCACGGAAGAAACCGAGATCCTAATGGGCCCGTTGGAGCGCGAGGGGGCGGAAAGTCCATACGAGATCTTCTCTGAACTTCGCGACATCCTCACGGTGCATGCCCCCATCATCCGAGACGAGGCGACCCTCAAGGCGGGGTTGGACAAGGTGCTCGCACTGCGGCCGCGAGCAGAGCAGTGCGGGACCGGGGGCGGGACCAGCAAAGCGTTCAACCCCGGCTGGCACACGGCCCGCGACCTTCGCTTCATGATCACAAACGCCGAGGCCCTGATCCGAGCCGCCATCGAACGCAAGGAGAGCCGGGGAGGCCATGCCCGCAGCGACTACCCCGACCTGGTCGACGACCTGGCCAAGGTCAACTTCGTGGCCGAGAGGAGTGGTGACGGGATGCGCATCAAAGCGATCGAAAAGGAACCCATCCCTGCTGACCTGCTGGAGATCATCAACACCAAATACGAGAAATACATCCCAGCGGAGGCGGAACGATGACCACGGTCAACTTGCGAATCTTTCGCGGCACCGCCAATGAAGGCGCTCTGGTCGAATATGAAGTTCCCGTCGAGGAAGGGATGGTTGTCCTCGACGCGGTTCTCTGGGTGCAGGCCCACTCCGCTTCCGATATGGCAGTGCGCTGGAACTGCAAAGCCGCCAAATGTGGCTCC
>DASZFH010000093.1:0-4885 GCA_035939985.1 Candidatus Dormiibacterota bacterium | reverse complement strand
AGGTGGTAGTGCATCGAGGGGCCGATCCTCGAGTGATCAGGCTCACGATTCAAGTGGATGGGCAGGAGGTGGGCACCTTCGACGCCGACGGTTCCCTGGTGGCCACTCCGACTGGCTCGACCGCCTATGCCCTGGCCTTGGGCGGCCCGATCGTGGAGCCGACGCTGCGGAACATGGTCTTGGTTCCCGTCAATCCGTTCGCCCTCACCGTCCGCCCGATGGTCTTCTCTCCGACCATCGCGCTTCAAATTGGGCTGGCTCGGTTTCGGGCGGAGTTGACCATCGACGGGCGGAAAGTGGGGCGGAGGATGCTGGGGGGGGACCAACTGGTGGTGGCCGGATTCGATCAGGCATTGAGGGTGGTCCGGTTCGGTCCGGCCGAATCTTTTTTTCAGCAGGTCCGGCAAAAATTGGGCTGGGGAACCCCTTTGGTCCCTCAAACCTAGGAAATGCTGATCGAACTGAGGGTGTCCGATCTGGCTCTGGTCACCAGTGCCACGGTCATCTTTGGACCGGGATTGAACCTGCTTACGGGCGAAACCGGAAGCGGTAAATCCCTGGTTGTGGATGCCCTGGGGCTGTGTCTGGGCGCTCGCGCATCCGCTGATCAGATTCGCCATGGGGCGGATAGTGCGGTCGTGGATGCGGTCTTCAGGCTGGATGGGGAGGAGAGCAAGGCAGTCCTGGCTGAGATGGGATTCGGGCCGGCTGATGAGGTGATCCTGACCCGGGAAGTTGGTCGCAACTCGCGGGCGAGGATCAACGGACGGCCCGCAACCCCAGCCCAGCTCCGGCGCATCGGGGGGGTTCTGGTCGGAATTCACGGCCAGCACGAGCAGCAGGCGCTCCTCGACCCCGACGCCCAGACACTTCTCCTCGACGCCTTCTGTGGCGCGGGCAAGCTCAGAAGCGAAGTCGAGGCTGCCTACAGCACCAAGTTGAGACAACAGCGGGCGCTGTCGGAGCTGCTCCAATTGCGGGCTCGGGGCCATAAGGAGGAGGAATATCTTCGCTGGCAACTCCAGGAGCTGGAGGCGGCTGAACTGGTTGACGGCGAGGAGCAAAGTCTGGTGGCGGAGCGGGCGGTGGTTCGCCACAGTGCCCGCCTGGGTGAGTTGACCACCCAGGCCGGGACATTCCTGCTGGATGATGAGGGTATCGCTCAGGCCGTGTCGGGACTGATGAATGCCGTCGAGCTCGATCCACGGTTGGTTCCCGTCCTTACCCGCCTTGAGGCGGTGGTCGATGAGGTTTCGGAGGCGGCGGCAGAACTGCGCCGTTATTCCGAACAGTTGGACTCTGATCCGCAGCGCCTGGAGGAGATCGAAGCCCGCCTCTCTCAGCTGGACTCCATCCGCCGCCGATTTGGGGGGAGCGTGGAGGCCGCGATTGAGGAGCGCGATCGGCTGCGGCTCCAGGTCGGACGCACCGCCGACCTGGATTCAGCGATCGAGGAGGCAAGCAGTGGTGTGGAGAGGGCGTCGGAGGCGCTCACCCAAGCGGCGGGGAGCCTCAGCGCCTTGCGCGATGAGGGTGCGAGAACGCTGGGCGACGCGGTTGGCAGCGAATTACGGGACTTGAGGCTCGAAGATTCAGCATTTCAGATCGACCTGCTGCCGCGTTTGGAGACGGGTCCCACTGGGGCGGAGCAAGCGCAGATGATGTTTTCGGCCAACCCGGGCGAACCACTTGGAGTGCTCGCGCGGGTGGCATCAGGCGGAGAATTGGCCCGGGTCATGCTGGCTGTCAAGACGGTCTCGGCGCAGGCGGAGCGGCTGCCGACGCTGATCTTCGACGAAGTCGACACTGGAATCGGTGGCGAGACCGCCCTCCAGGTCGGTTTGCGCTTACAGGCACTGGGTCGATCCTGCCAAGTGCTCGTGGTGACCCATCTCGCCCAGATAGCGGCCTTCGCCTCCCATCACCTCAGAGTGGACAAGGTGCCCGGCGCCGACGGCCGTAACATGGTCCGGGTAAGTCACCTTGAAGGGACCGTGGAGAGAAGCCAGGAGCTGGCTCGGATGATGGGCGGAGCGATCACCGAGAAAGCAATGGCGCGGGCCGAAGAACTCCTGCGCGAGGCGGGGTCATATGTCCACTAACCTGGCGGCGACGGACCCCCGGGAAACCACGGCTGTCGAGCCCAGGGGGGTAGTAAGCCCCCGCCTTCAGATCGCGACAGCTGTATTTGAAGGCCCTCTCGAAATTTTGGTCGCCCTGGCCGAGCGAGATGATATCGACCTGTTACAGGTGTCGCTGGCGGCGCTGACCGACAGCTACCTGGTCACCCTCCAAGACCTCCCCGATCGAGATCCTGCCGAGATGGCCAACTTCCTCTGGATGGCTGCCCGTCTTCTCCACCTCAAGTCGCTGAGGCTCCTGCCGGGAGAGGAACCCAACGCGGAGGAGATGGAACTCCTGGGTTGGGAGGAGGAGGTCCGGGGTCGACTACAGGAATACCGGACCTATAAAGATCTGGCCGCGCGCTGGCTGGTGGATTTGGGCGTCGAGGCGGTGGCGGCATCGTACCCCGCCCCCGCTCGCGAGGTTGAGCTCGACGGCCAGGAGTATCCGATCGAAGCCAACCTCCTCTTGGTGGCGTTTCAAAGCGTCTTGACCCGGATTCCGCCCCGGCCCTACACCATGGTCCGCAGAACGTGGACGATGGACGAAAAAGTCGAATTGTTGCTAGGTCGCCTGGCCACGGGACCTGTCGACCTGGTGGAGGTGCTGCTCGAGTCAGAGGACCGCCTGGAGGCGGTCGTGACATTCGTCTCACTCTTGGAGTTGCTCCGGCGGGGCCGGGTTAGAGTGACTCAGCCGGAGCCATTCGGACCTGTCTGGATCACCTCTCGGTGATCTACGCCGACGATACAGCGATCATGGAGGTCATGCCCGAGCCAGACGAGGGAGTCGATCTGATCGCCGCCTTGGAGGCGATCCTTTTCTCCTCCCAACGCGCCCTGACGATGAAGGAGCTGCAGAACGCGCTCGAAACCAACCGGCAAAGGCTGAATGCCGCTGTCGATGGGTTGATGGTGGTCTTGAGTCAGCGGGGGGTCATGGTCCAGCGACATGGAGACCAGGTCCAGCTCGTTACCCGACCAGACCTGGGGCCGTTCGTGCGCAGAGCTGTCCACCCAGAGGTGGCCGGAAGGTTGACGCCGGCGGCGTACGAGACTCTGGCTATCGTTGCCTACCAGCAACCCGTGGCCCGTTCCCGGGTGGAGGAGATACGGGGAGTCAACTGTGAGTCGGTGTTGGGAAACCTGGAGCTGAGGGGGCTGGTCGCCGAGACCGGGCGGGGAAGTGGCCCGGGACAACCCAAGCTCTATGGCACCACCATGCGCTTTTTGCAGTTGGTGGGCCTTGGATCGGTCAGTGATCTGCCCCAACTGGCCGACGAGGCAGAGGAGGAAACATCAGCTCAGAACGCTTGAACCGATTTCTGGCCCGGGCCGGTGTGGCGTCGCGACGCGCCGCCGATGCTCTGATCGCATCCGGGGCGGTCCAGGTCAACGGCAAGCGGCCGCCCAAGGACGGCATGCTCATCGATCCGGATGCTGACGCCGTCACCGTAGATGGTGATGAGGTCCATCCTCCTCGAAGCCACCGCTACCTGCTCCTCAACAAACCCGCGGGTGTGATGGTGACCGCCAGTGACCCTGAGGGCCGCCCAACTGTGTTCGACCTGCTCGATGACGCCGGCCCAGGCCGGCTGTTTCCCGTCGGACGGCTGGACATGGCCACCTCTGGATTGCTGTTCCTGTTCGATGACGGGGCCCTTGCCCACCGCCTCACTCACGCTCGTTTTGGAGTGCCGAAGGAGTACATCGCAACCGTAGCCGGGGTGCCCACCGAGGCCGACATCCGGCATCTGCGTACCGGGGTCACCCTTGAGGATGGCCGCACCGCCCCAGCGCAAGCTGACCTCATCCAGTCCGGTCCGGGACCCCGGGCGGAGGTCAAGATCGTGATCCGAGAAGGCCGCAATCGCCAGGTTCGCAGGATGTTGGAGGCGGTCGGCCATCCGGTCACCGACCTGGTCCGGGTGGGCTTCGGTCCGATCCGGCTGGGGCGCTTGAAATCGGGTACTTGGCGGCGCCTACGGCCAGCTGAGATCGACGCTCTTATGCGCGCGGCGGAATGATCGTTGCGATCGACGGAGGGGCCGCCTCCGGCAAGTCCGCGGTGGGACGCAGAGTTGCGGCCGAGCTAGGTCTCGCCTTCGTTGACAGTGGCTTGATGTACCGGGCCGTGGCTTACCTGGCGGTGGAAGGCGGGATCGGGCTGGACGATCGGGACGCTCTGCTGGCCTTGGCAGCGGGTGCCGATCTGCAAGTTCATAACCGGAGGATCTGGGTCGGGAATCGGGAGCTTACGGAGGTCGTGTACTCCCCCTCGATTGCTGAGATGCTCCCTCGAGTTTCGGCTCTTGCCCCTGTGCGCGAAGTATTGGTGGAAAGGCAGCGAGCACTGGCTGGGTCGGGGGTGGTGATGGCGGGGCGGGATATTGGGACGGACGTGTTCCCCAAAGCCGATCACAAGTTCTTCCTGGTGGCCGGACTGGCGGAGCGTATTCGACGCCGGGAGGAACAGTTTCGCAAGCGGGGAGAGGCTACCGACCCGGCGGCCCTCGAGCGAGAGGTGACCGAGCGCGATCGGATTGACTCCGAGCGAGACGCCTCACCTCTTCGGGCCGCAGCGGACGCCGTTGTCATCGAAACCGACAGCTTGACTCTTGCCGAGGTGGTGGAGGGAATCCTGAGCCGGGTGCGAGGTAGCCGGGTTGGCTGACCTCTATGGCCCGTTGCGGGCACTGATCCGGTTCCTGGCCCGAGGAGTTCTGGGCTCTCGCCTCCAGATCAATGGTGCGGACCTCGTC
>DASZFH010000092.1:0-2802 GCA_035939985.1 Candidatus Dormiibacterota bacterium | reverse complement strand
AAGACTGCCAGCGTGACCAGGGCGAAAAGTCCAAGTACCTCAGCAACCAACTGAGGCCCATACGAGCTGGCGCCGAGCGCGATGGGAAGGATCGTCAGATCCGGTGAGGCCGCAACCCCGAACGGCACGGCAATGGTGGCCAGGGTTCCGGCCAAGGAGTGGTTGGCCGAGTGGTGGCGGAGGCGAGCGCTTTGACTGGCTATGTAAGCGTCGTGGCTGTGCGGGTGGGAATGGATGAGGTCGGCATGGGCATGTTCGTGCTGATGATCGTCGTCATCCAAATGACCCCGATCGTGGTGGTGACCATGGTGTTCCACTTCGTGATCGTCATGATCGCCTTCATGGTGTTCATGACCGTGGGCCTGACCCCGGCCAGTCCATCCCCAAACCATGAGCCCGATGCCCGAAAAAACGAGGAGCCCGCCGACTATATGGCCTTGCTGAAGGTCGATCTGAGCTTGGAATTTGAGGCCGACAACAGCGACCGCCCCCGCAAGAACCAGCGATGCGGCCACGTGCCCAGCCGCTGCCAGCGCGCTGACCCGCGCTACTCGAGTCCGGCTCCATGTCTGAGTCCGAGCGACTACCGCAAGCGGAACCCAGTGGTCGGGTAGTACGGAATGCAGGACTGCGACCGTTACCGCGCTCAGGAGGAGGAGTAGAGAAGATCCAGAGGTCATGGAATGAACAATTGTGCCGGTTTGCCTTAGCGAACGGCTCCGCCCACCGGCTCTAGGGCGAGATACACGTGGAGCCGGCCATCACCGTCGACGTCAGCCCACAGCTTGCCTCGCTGCGCCTCGGCCAGTTCCCGCGAAATGGCCAGGCCCAAGCCCACTCCGCCCGCGGCAGTTGATCGCGACGGCTCAGCTCGGTAAAAGCGATCAAACATTCGCATCGGGTCCGGGGTGCGGCCGGTGACGCTGTTGATCACACTGACCTCGACCTTGGTCGACTTGATCTCGACTCGGACTTCGATCGCGGTCCCCGGTGAGGCGTACTTGACCGCGTTGTCGAGAAGGTTGTCGAGGACCTGGTGGAGGCGCTCTGGGTCGGCCCGCACAGGGGGAAGCGCCGCGGACGGCTTGAGGTCGATGGTCAGCTGCCGAGCTTCTGTTCGAGGTCGAACGAACTCCACTTCCTGTTCCAACATCACGCCAAGGTCAACTGGCTGCATGTGCATTGAGACTTGCCCGGATTCCACACGGGCCAGATCCAGGAGTTCCTGCGCCAGCCGGAGAACTCGATGGGCCTCCTCGTTGATTATCGTGGCGGCCCGGTGCTGCTCCATTTCGGTGTGCAGGCTGCCGTCCAATAGCGCCTGACTGAATCCGATCAGGCTGGTGAGCGGAGTCTTCAATTCATGGGAAACATTGGCCAAGAAGTCTCGCTGCAGGCGCCGCGAGCGTTCGATGCCTTCACCCATCCGATTGAAGGCCTGGCCAACGATCCCGACCTCCGGCCCGCCTGAAAGCTTGACTCGTCTGGAATAGTTGCCTCGGGCGATATCCTCGCTCGCACCCGCCAGTTCGATCAGAGGCCGGGTGATGGTCCTGCTCAAAATCAGCGCCAGAGCTACTGATCCGACCAGCGCCACCAGTCCCGCGCCAATCAGTTGCAAGAGCAAGCGGGACGCCCCCGCTGCGATCACGGCCGTCTCATCCCTAGAAATGACCAGCCAGTGGGCCGCCAATGGGTCCCAGGCTGGGACCGTAGCCGCAACCCCGGTATAGGTGGCCCCATTGATCACGAAATTAGTCCGGAGATCATTACTACGCCCAACGTTCTGCTGGCCGATCTGGAGCTGGGTTCCATCCAGTGCCTGTCGCTTGCTGTCCCATACAACCACCTCGGTCCCATCCAATAGGAGCACCCGATCGGCTGGGTCGAGCTGACGGACCTCGATCGCCAGGGCAGCCACATAGACCGCCTTGTCGGCTCCCCCGGCCTCTCCCTTTATGAGCTTGGCGGTCGGGCAGGCACCGGACGAGGTGAGGGCGGTGTTGGGGTCCCTGCATTCGATATGCGAAACCCGATTGTGGAAATACGCCATGTCTCCGACCAGGGCGGCTTGGGCATCCTCAACTTCCAACCCCCGAATGACGAGCCAGGTGAGCCCGCCGCTGAGGACCAGGCTCAATACCACGATTGCCACCGCCCCGATCAGGAGCCGGGAGGTCAGCCGCATGCCGTCGCCCTGCCTCTAGAGAGTCTCGAGTTTGTACCCCACGCCCCACACGGTGTGAATGGCAGGGTTCTCCACCCCACCCGCGGCGAGTTTTTCACGGAGCTGCTGGACATGGACGTCCACGGTACGGGTATAGCCGGGGAAGTCATACCCCCAGACCAGATCCAAGAGCTCACTGCGCTGGAAGACCCGTCCCGGGTGGCGTGCCAGCAGGGCCAGCAAATCGAACTCCTTCGGCCTCAACTGCACCTTCCCTTCCCCAAATCGGACTTCGTGGCGGACTAGGTCCACCTCCAGCGGGCCGACCCGTACGACATCCGGCTGGTCCGGTTCCGATTTGGACCGGCGAAGCAGGGCCTTGGCCCTCGCGACCAATTCCTGGGGATGGAAAGGCTTGGTGAGGTAATCGTCGGCTCCAAGTTCCAGACCGACCACCTTGTCAGTAACGTCGTCGCGGGCGGTGAGCATGATGATTGGCACACCGCTGGTCTTCCTAATCTCGCGGCAGATGCTGAGGCCGTCCAGGCCCGGGAGCATGATGTCGAGTACGACCAGATCAGGCTTAATTTGACCGAACTTGGTCAGGGCCAGGGCCCCGTCACCGATTCCGTCGA
>DASZFH010000091.1:0-5136 GCA_035939985.1 Candidatus Dormiibacterota bacterium | reverse complement strand
CTCTACTCATTTGCCCGAACCACTTTGGAACCTTGGATCCCGCCCTGGTTCCGGCCTACATGCCTCGTCCTGACACCTGGAACATGGCCAAGGCTGAGTGGTTCCGGGGCTCTGGAATCGTAACCTGGGGGTTCCGCCAATACCATGCCTTTCCAGTGGTTCGCCATTCTCCGGATAGGTCGGCCCTGCGCCGGTCTTTGGAGATTCTCAAAGACGGTCAAGCGCTCATCCTCTACCCGGAGGGCACCAGGATCGACGAGGGTGGCTTGCGAACCCCGGAGCCAGGCGCCGGTTATATCGCCCTGCGGTCTCAGGCCGCGGTGTTACCCGTGGCTGTGGTGGGAACGCGGGAAGTTCTCCCCAGACACGCCTATGTGCCGCGCCGAGCGCCGGTCACGATCACTTTCGGGCCTCCGATTCGGGTCCGGCAATTGAAGCCTGATGGGACCCGGGTGACTTCGGCTGAGGCCGCCGGCGCAATCATGTTGGCCGTTGCCAAGGCCCTGCCGGCCGGTCTCAGGGGTGTGTTTTCGGACCTGGCTGAGGTGGAGGCGTGGTTAGAGGGGACCTACGAGCCAGCTCTTTGAGTCCGGTGGCAGCGCTCGGCGGTTAGGGAGTCCCAAATGGAATACGTTGCTTTTGACCTTGAGACCACCGGGTTCGACCCTGCCTGGGACCACGTGATCGAGGTGGGTGCCGTCGCTTTCACAGCCGAGCGGCGGGTTGCTCAGATGCAGACGCTGGCCGACCCTGGGCGTGGGATTCCACCAGCCATCCTCCGCCTGACCGGAATCCAACTCGCGGATCTTAGTGGAGCTCCCGCTCCCGACGAGGTGCTGCGACGCCTCGCCGGTTTCTTGCGTGACCGAATCCCGATCGGTCACGGGGCCACTTTGGACGTCGACTTCCTGTCGGCGGCCGGCCTGTGGGACCCATCCCTGGAGGTCATGGACACTCTTCACCTGGCCCGCATCCTGTTTCCTGATGCGGCTAGTCACAGCCTCCCCCTACTGGCGGCGGAACTGGCCTTGGATCAGCCCCACCCGCACCGCGCCCTGGACGACGCGGAAGCGACCCGGCAACTGTTCCTTCGCCTCCGGGAGGAGGCGATTGCTCTCGACGAGCCCCTTAAAGAGGCCATCCTGGCGCTTGTTGCGCCTTATTCCTGGGCAGTCGCGAGGTTCTTCGCCGAGGCTCTTACCGCAGCGACCCCCCGACCCCCGGTACGTCAGGTGGCAACCGCAGGGCCACCGCCGATTCGAGCGGGACAGGGCGACGTCACCGATGATCCGGCTCGGCTGCTCGGACTGCTGGCGCCCGGAGGTGCCCTGTCGCAGTCGCTGCCAGAATACGAGCATCGCGAGCCGCAACTTCAGATGCTGCTGGCGGTAGCTCAGACGTTCCGCCGTGGTGGTGCATTGCTGGTCGAAGCTGGCACTGGCACGGGCAAAAGTCTTGCTTACCTGATTCCGGCGGTGGCCAGAGCCCTCGCCTCCGGAGAGCGGGTTGTGGTTTCAACCAACACCCACACGCTGCAAGAGCAGCTGACCGCACACGACATTCCCACCCTCCAAGCGTGGCTGCCGTGGACATTCCGAGCCTGTCTGCTCAAGGGTCGATCGAGCTACCTATCTCTACGACGCTGGCGGCGATATTTGGGAGAGCCTTGCGGGGATGCGGAGGAGTTGAGATTCAAGCTCAAGATCCTCACCTGGCTCAATCGGACACAGACAGGGGATCGATCCGAAGTCCGGATGCAGGGCCGCGAGGAGGTCCTCTGGGCTCGGATCGCTTCCGATCCGCTTGACTGCGTCGGGGTTTTCTGCCGCTCGGAGGACTGCTATGTGCACCGAGCCCGTGCTGAGGCGGAGGCCGCTGATCTGGTCGTGGTCAATCACGCCCTGCTCTTGGCGGACGCCGCCCAGGGAGGTGGAGTGCTACCCGCCTACCAGCACCTGATCGTCGATGAAGCGCATCACCTGGAGGATGCCGCGACCACCAGCCTCCGAGAGGAGGTGGAGGGATTGGGTATGGTCGCGCTTCTCGAACGCCTGTCAGCCTCTGGTTCAGAGCGAAAGGGCCTAATTGAGCAGGTGGCGGCACAACCCGGGCTTGCCGCCACCGGATCGGATTCCGTCCAGGCCGGGCCACTGGCCACCCAGGCTCGCGTACAGGTCGAGGAACTCTTCGCGGCGCTGACCCGGCTTGTCGAATTTCGGCTTCAGGAGGCCACTCGCAGGGACGAGTCGGTTCGACTGACCGACGCGGTTCGCTTGGATCCAAGGTGGGGCGAGGTCCAACGGCTGGGGGCCGATACCGTGACCGCCTTGACAGCGCTCGACGCCACTTTGCGCGCAATCGTTGCGATTGGACGAGATTGGCTGGGAGGGGAGGAGCCGGATCCCGTCCTGAGGGAGCTGGAGGTGATAAGGGGGCGGCTGGCCAACGCGACGCGACTTCTGGGAGAGGTGATGGGCGACGGAAATCCCAATCGCGTCTACTGGTTCACCCTGGCTCCCAAGACCTCTAATGTGGTTGTGCGATCGGCCCCCTTGAACGTGGGGGACCTTCTTCGGGAGCATGTCTTCGGGCACTTGTCGACCCTCATCTTCACCTCGGCTTCGCTGGCCGTGGGCGGAACATTTGACTATTTTCAGCATCGGGTGGGCCTGGAACGCGAGCCGGAGACACTAATTCTGCCGTCACCCTTCGACTATCTCCACCAAGCTCTGGTCTGTGTCCCGAGCGGGATTCCCGACCCTGAAGCTGAAGGTTTCGAGAACAGTCTCAATGAGATCGTCGCGGACATAACCGCCCATCTGGGAGGGCGGACCCTGGTCCTCTTCACCTCGCATCGGCAGCTCCGAGATACGTGTTTCGCCCTCAAGCGGCGTAACGACCTGGACGATGTCCTAATTTTGGGGCAGGGGGTGGATGGTCCTCGACGCCAGGTTCTGAAGACCTTCACCGAGACCGACCACGCAGTCCTCCTCGGCACGGCCAGCTTCTGGGAGGGGATTGACATCCCCGGCGACAAGCTCTCCTGTGTGATCATGGTCAAGTTGCCTTTTCCTGTGCCGAGCGAGCCGGTATTCGCGGCCCGCGCGGAGCTGATGAGAGACTCGTTTCGCAGTTACGCATTGCCCCTGGCGGCTCTCCGACTCAAACAGGGCTTCGGTCGCCTGATCCGCCGTCACAGTGATCGGGGAGCGGTTGTCCTCCTCGATCGGCGCATTTCGAGCCGGGAATATGGCCAAGCGTTCTTGGAGGTCCTCCCTCCGGTCTCGATGTTCACTGGGGAATACGCCGATCTCGGAGTGCGGATCGCGGCCTGGGTCAGCCCGACGGCGGGACTTCCCAACTGAGCGTCCTCTATGTCATCGCAACTCCGATCGGTAATCTTGACGATCTCTCGGCGCGGGCCATCGCGGTATTGGGGACGGTCCGGATCGCCGCTGTCGAAGACACCCGGGTTACATCCCGGCTGCTTGCCCGCCACGGACTCCGCCCCACGTTAATCAGCCACCGCGCTCCTGTAGAGGGACGCTCGCTAGGCCGGCTCCTCGATGCGCTCGAATCCGAGGACATCGCTTTGGTCAGCGACGCCGGCACTCCGACCCTGTCTGACCCGGGCCAGCGTCTGATCGACGCCGCTTGGAAGAATGGTCACCGGGTCATCCCGATTCCTGGGCCAAGCGCGATTACCGCCGCCCTGGCTGTGGCCGGTTTCCCCGGGCCTGGGTTTACGTTTGTCGGCTTCCTGCCCCGCAAGCCCAGTCACCTGCGAGCGCTGTTCGAGTCGATTCGAGATCAAGAGCGACTGACGGTGGCCTTTGATTCGCCCTATCGAATTCTGAAGTCGCTCGCCGTCCTGAACGCGGTTCTGCCCGAGCGGCAGGTTGCGGTGGGTCGGGAAATGACCAAGATCCACGAAGAGGTCATCCGGGGAACGGCCGCTGAGGTGGTGGCGGCGATTGGCGCCAGAAACCGCGGGGAGTTTACCCTGGTGATCGCGGGCAGCAAACCTTGATTAACTCACCCCAGGAGAAATCGACTCAACCACCCATGGCACGCAAGATTCTGGTCGCCGTTGCTTGGCCCTATGCCAGTGGGCCCCGGCATATCGGTCACGTGGCCGGTTTCGGGGTTCCATCGGACGTGTTCGCCCGCTACCACCGGCTGGTCGGGAATGACGTTCTCATGGTCAGTGGCACCGACGAACACGGCACCCCGATCACGGTCGAGGCGGATAAGCAAGGGGTGTCCCCGCGTCAGGTCGCGGACAAATACAACCAGGTCATCGTCGAGGATCTTCGGGCTCTGGGGCTCAGCTACGACATCTTCACCCGAACCACAACCACCAACCACTATCGAGTCGTCCAGGACCTCTTCACCGCCCTGCATGAGAAGGGGTACCTGTTCCAGAAAACCATGTTGGGCGCGATCTCGCCAAGCACGGGCCGAACCCTTCCGGATCGCTATATAGAGGGGACCTGTCCGATCTGTGGCTATGCCGATGCCCGGGGCGATCAATGTGACAACTGTGGTAACCAGCTCGATCCGGTCGACCTGATCGAGCCACGCTCCCGACTGACGGGTGAAAAGCCCGAATTCCGGGAGACCGAGCATTTCTTTTTCGACCTCCCCGCCTTCGGGGATCGTCTGGCCGGCTGGATCGGGCAGCAGGAGCACTGGCGTCCTAACGTCAGAGCGTTTTCCTTGAAGTTTGTTTCTGAGCTGAGGCCGCGAGCGGTGACCCGAGATCTCGACTGGGGCATTCCGGTCCCGCTGGAGGGCTGGAGGGACCGCTCGGACAAACGGATCTATGTCTGGTTCGACGCGGTCATGGGATACCTGTCGGCGAGCATGGAATGGGCGATCAACCAGGGTCGTCCGGAAGCCTGGCGGGAGTGGTGGCAGAACCCGTCGGCGCGCCATTTTTACTTCATGGGTAAGGACAACATCACCTTCCACACCGTGCTTTGGCCGGCAATCTTGCTTGGATCGGAGGATCTGGATTTGCCTTACGACGTGGTCGCAAGTGAATTCCTGACCATGGAAGGGCGGAAGATCAGCTCCAGCCGCAGAGCCTATATCTTCGTCCGAGACTTTCTGGAGAGGTATGACCCCGACTCG
>DASZFH010000090.1:0-11710 GCA_035939985.1 Candidatus Dormiibacterota bacterium | reverse complement strand
TTTGACATCGCCGTCCTCGAAAACCGGTTCCCTGCATTCGGTCGCGGACTGAGAATCGACGACCATCCGGCACCGCCCCCCTCCGAGGGGTGTGAGGTGGTGATCTACACCCCTGATCACGACCAGACATTCGCTCAACTGTCGCTGGCCCAGGTCAAGAAGTTGATCGAGGTGTGGACTGAGCGCTACCTCGAGCTCGGAGCCCGATCAACGGTCCAATACGTCTATATCTTCGAGAACAAGGGTGAGGAGATGGGAGTCACTCTCCAACATCCGCACGGGCAGATCTACGCCATGCCCTTCATACCTCCGGTGGCGGCGGCGGAGATGGAAGCATCGGCCGGCCACCTATCGCGGACGGGCCACTGCTTGCACTGTGCCGAGATCAAGGCTGAGCAGTCAAGCGTGCGAGTTATTCATTCCAACCGACACACTTGCGCGTTTATCCCCCGAGCCGCGCGGTGGCCCTACGAAGTCCACCTCTACCCCACGGCCCATCGAACCTCGCTGGCCGAGCTGTCGACCACCGAACGTGAGGAATTCGCCCGCGCACTCCTGCTCGTAACCCGGGCCTACGATCGCCATTTCGGCTTTTCGACTCCTTATGTGATGGCCATGCACCAGGCTCCGACGGACGGCGTCGAACATGCTGAAGCGCATCTGCATGTGGAGTTCTATCCCCCACACCGGCGCCCCGACCGCCTCAAGTACCTGGCCGGCGTTGAACTGGGGGCGGGCACCTTCGTCAATGACACGCTGCCCGAGAACACCGCCGCCGACCTCGCCGCCGCAATCTCGGAGCTGGACCCCCCGGCGTAGACTCGGATCGATGGATGTACTGAGGATCACCCCCCGTGGTTACTGTCACGGGGTGGTGGACGCGGTCCGGATTGCCCGGCGAATGGGCCAGGAAGCCACCGGGCCGGTCCACATGCTCGGATACCTGGTCCACAACACCCACGTTACGGACGAGCTCCAAGACCACGGCGTGGGATTGGTCGACGCCGACAACCGGATCGATGGTCTCGACCAGATCGATGAGGGAACCGTCATCTTCACCGCCCATGGCGTTTCTCCGGCGGTGCGTCAGAAGGCCATTGCCAAGGGCCTGAACGCCGTGGACGCCACGTGCTCCGACGTGATCCGCACCCACGACCTGGTCCGACGGTTGGTGGACGAAGGCTACGAGGTTGTCTACATCGGTCGCCGAGGCCACCCTGAACCCGAAGGCGTGGTCGGGCAGGCCCCCGATCGCGTACACCTGGTTCAGGAGCCCGCGGACATCGACGCGCTCCAAATCCGGGCCACCAAGCTGGCGGTCACTTGTCAGACCACCCTTTCGGTATGGGATACCGAGGATCTGATCGAACTGGTCCGAAATCGCTATCCCCAGGTCGAGATCTACAACGAGATCTGCCGCGCCACCCAGGAACGACAGGAAGCCGCGGTGGAGGCCGCCAAAGAGGTCGACCTGGTCATCGTTGTCGGCAGCCCCCGCTCATCCAACTCCAAGCGCCTGGTCGAAGTGGTCCGCAAGCTGGCAGGAAAACCGGCATACCTGGTGGACTCAATGGAGGAAATCGACCTGGAATGGTTTCGGGGTGTAAAACGGGTGGGGGTGACAAGTGGAGCCTCAACCCCGAGTCAACTGACCCGGCGGGTGATCGAGTACCTAGCTGCGCTCCCCGATGTAGAGCAGGTGCCCACCGATGCCGCTGATCGACGGATCTGACGAGCTCGCGTAAGCGATCTCGATCAAAGCCTCCCAGGCGGGCGGGTCGGATTCCGCCAGCTCAGCCACCTTGTCTGCGACCAGGAGCAGCATGCCCTGGGAGGACATGCGATGGAGGGAGGTGAACCCGGCCGCCTCGAAGAAGGGAGTGACATCCTCCGGGCGGTGAAGGTATGCCTCGGTGAATCGACCGGGTTGATGGTTGCGATACGTCCCGTCATCCAACAGCCGCCGGACATCATCGATACGATCTGAGCCGCCGTCCATCATGACCTCCAACATCCACGTATAGCGGGTCATGACCGTGGCAAAGAACCTCCCCCCTGGCCGCAGGACTCTCAGCGCCTCGCGTGCCGCGGCCTGCCGGTCGGCAGCGTCAAGCAGGTGATAGAAAGGTCCGAGAGCCAGAACAGCATCGAAGGAGGCGTCCGGATAACGCGACAAATCCCGGGCGTCGAGTTCGACCACGTCCTCAACGCTCACCCCGCAGGCGGCTATCTCCCGGCGGGCGATCTCAAGCTGGACCGGCGACAGATCGCCCAGGATGACGCGGTGACCGTGCTCGGCAAGCCAGATCGTCCAGCGTCCGGGGCCACCGCCAACGTCTAGGACATCTGCCCCCCGGGGCAGCCAGTCCCGGAAAGCCCGCCGATGCAATTCCCACTCGATACCTCCATCGAAGGGAGCAGCCAGACGGTGCCACTCAGACTCGCCACGGACGTCGTAATACGCCCGCACCCGGTCCACGCTATCCGTGGCCATGGATCGGGCTATTTTCGAGGTCGGCGGAAAACCCGTCCGAGCAAGCCGCCCTGGGCGGCCTCCGCCGGTCCCGGGGTCAATGCCCCACCGCTCCCAAAGCTGGGAGGGGAAACAGGGGCCGGTGGACTCGCAGCTACCGGGGCCGCCGTCACGACCGGCTGGGCGGGCAGGGCCGTGGCCTTCAGCTCACCCTCGCCGACCGTGGCTGTGTGGCCATTGGAGCCTGTCGGGCGCCGGCGCCGCCGGCGGCGGGCCGCGGTAGGCGGGGCCGTGTCGGCCGTGGGCTCCGGCGTGAGGTGGGACGGAGCTGGCGCGTCGATAACAAGCGACGCCTCAAGGGGGGCGTCGCCAATCTCCAGAGGCGTGGGGGAACTCCGGCCGGAGCTGCGCCGCCGACGCCGGGGCCTGCGGGACGCGGCAACATCCGCGGCCGGTGCCCCCCGCCTCGCCACCAGCCTGGTCAGCTCGCCAGTCGCCGCGACGACTCCGTCCTGATCGATGACCTCAACTTCCCATACCGCCGCCCCCCAGCGCGGGTCATCGACCGGACGCTTACGCGCCAGCCGCCAAATGCAGTGAATGGTGTCGCCGGGCTTGAGCGGTTTTTGATACTTCCAGGTCATTCCCAACAGACCGACCGTGGCGGGAATCGGAGCGTCCATCGAACCCAAACCCATGGCGACGGCGGCGATGAACGCCGCGTGCATGACCTGACCGCCGAAGTGGGTGCCTCGCGCATATTGGGAGTCGACGTGAAGTGGGTTGAAATCCCCACTGATACCGCTGAACGCGGTTAGGTCGGACTCGACCAGAGTTCGCCGGCGGGTTTTCCACGTCCCACCCAGCTGTAGGTCTTCAAAGAGCTGGAGTTCCAACTACTCCTCGGAAGTCTCGTATTGCAATGCCAAAGCTGCGGCCCGAGTATAACCGGTGGTAGTAGCTCACAAACATGAGTGGGTCAGATCCATTCGGGGTAAGTAAAACGACATGAACACCTTCAAGACCGGATTTCTGATGATCGCCCTCACTGTGCTGCTGGTTCTGCTGGGGCGGGTCCTGCTTGGAACCGCTGGGATGGTCGCATTCCTGCTCCTGGCTGTGGTCATGAACGGATTCGCCTATTGGTTCAGCGACAAGATGGCGCTGGCATCGGCCGGGGCCCAGGAAGTGAGTCCTGAACAGGCTCCTATGCTGCATGCTCTGGCCGATCGCTTGGCATCGCAATACGGGGTTCCCAAGCCTCACGTCTATCTGAGCCCGGACCCCTCTCCCAATGCCTTCGCCACCGGGCGAAACCCCAAGCACGCGGCAATCTGTGTCAATCAGGGCCTGCTGCAGATCCTCAATCAGGAGGAGCTCTATGGCGTTCTGGCTCATGAGTTCGGTCACGTTCGCAACCGAGACATCCTGATCAGCTCGGTGGTGGCGGTCCTCGCCGGCGCCATCACCCTGGCCGCCAACGCGGCTCAGTGGGGCCTCATGTTCGGAGGCTACGGCCGGGATGAGGAGGAAGGCGGAGCCGGGGGATTGGTCGGCCTGCTGATGATCATCCTGGCTCCGATCGCCGCACTCCTGATCCAGCTCGCGGTTTCGAGATCACGGGAATATGAAGCGGATCACACCGGCGCCCTGGTCAGCGGCGACCCCATGGCGCTGGCGTCGGCCTTGCGCAAACTGGAACGCGCCACATCGGCGGCCCCGTCGCAAGTGGCTCAACCGGCGTTCGCCCATCTGTATATCGTCAACCCGCTCTCGGGTCAGACGTTGGCGGGTCTTTTTTCGACCCACCCGCCCTTGGAGGAGCGGATCAAGAGGTTGGAAGAGATGGCCATGGGTCAGCGCCACTAGAGGCCTTGGGAAAAGGGCGTGGGGTTTGGTCGGGTCCGATTGAAGGGTTAAGCACGGAGCCACGAAGAGGGGGAAGACGCACGAAGTGACGGGTTGTGACGCCGGTTGCCCACGGAGTTCCAGGGAAGGGCGTTGGGTCTGATTGGAGGGTTAAGCACTGAGCCACGAAGAGGGGAAGACGCACGAAGGGACGGGTTGTGACGCCGCATCACACGAGGTTCTGGAGGCCTTGGGGCAGGGGGCTTAGCGAAGGTGGATGATGTCGCCGGCGGCGATGGTTCGGCCGCCGACGATGAGGTGACCCGCCTCATCGACGTCGTCCGCCAGGCCCTCGAAGGTCTCTCCGGGAAGGACCACCCGCACCTGCTTGCCCAAAGTCACACTCAGCGCTCGCCAGCGTGACAGGACCGCTTCCGGTGGAGCGCTGAAGGCGAGCTTCATGCGGTCGCGGAGGCGGTCCAGGAGCAATACAGCGTCCATAGGTAGCCTGGCGGCGCCTGGAGGAGCCCAGGAGAGGTTGATCCCAAATCCCACCACCACTTTTTGTCCCGAGGCCTCGAGCAGGATGCCGCCCACCTTTCGGCCTTTCAGGACCAGATCGTTGGGCCACTTGAGGCCGACGTTGTGGGCACAGGCCTCGGCGGCGGCAACTCCCGCCGCCAGCGGTGCGACCGGGTGGAGGCGGGTCACGAAGGACGCCAGGAGGGCGGTGCCCGGAGGAGATTCCCATGCTCGATCTAGCCGCCCCCGGCCTGCAGTCTGAAAATCGGCTACAACCACCGAACCGATAGGCAGATCCCTGGCCACGTCCTGGGTCGACGTGACCGCCCCCAGCCTCACGATCCGCTCAACAGTCACTCGGCGAGAACAGTCCTCAATCGCCCCAAGGCCCATTCCAGGTCCTCATGGCTGGTGATCAGCGGTGGGGCCAGACGGATGACGTGGTCATGGGTTTCCTTGCAGAGCATTCCCGCTTCCATCAGCTGCTCACAATAGGGACGTGAGCGAACATCGAGTTCGATTCCAATCAACAGGCCGCGACCTCTGACCTCGCGCAGGTGACCGTGGCGCAAATTGGCAAGCTCTTCAAGAAGCCAGTTGCCGAGCGCTGCCGACCGCTCCACCAAGCCTTCATCACGAAGCACCCGCAGGGCTTCCCTGGCTACCGCGCAGCCAAGTGGGTTGCCGCCGAAGGTGCTGCCATGACTGCCTGGATTCATAAGACTCAGGATTTCGGCCCGGGACGCCACCGCGGAGACCGGATAGAGACCCCCGGCCAGCGCCTTGCCGAGGATGACGATGTCCGGCTTGACACCCTCGTGGTCGCACCCCAGCATGCGCCCGGTCCGCCCCAATCCAGTTTGGATTTCATCCGCGACCAGAAGGACGCCGCGACCGCGGCAGAGGTCGGCCGCTGCCTTCAGGTACCCCGGCGGGGGGATCAACACACCTCCCTCGCATTGGATGGGTTCAAACAGGAACCCGCAGGTATGCGGACCAATCGCGGCTTTGAGGGCTTCGATATCACCGTAGGGCACGGTCCGAAAGCCGGGCGTGAAAGGCCCGAAGTCTGACCGGTAGGCAGGTTCGGAGGAGAATCCAACCACGGTCGTGGTGCGACCATGGAAATTGTTGTCACAAACAACGATCTCCGCCTGGTCGGAAGGGATCCCCTTGATGCGATAGCCCCAGCGCCGAGTCACCTTGATCGCCGTCTCAACCGCCTCCACGCCCGTGTTCATGGGCAGCACCATCTCCATACCGATCAGCTCCGACAACTCCTTGCAAAAGGCGGGAAGTTGGTCGTTATGGAACGCCCTCGAGGTGAGGGTGAGGCGCTGAGCCTGGTCGACCAGAGCCGCAACCAGGCGGGGGTGACAATGGCCGTAATTGAGTGCGGAATAGGCGCTGAGGCAGTCGAGGTAACGGCGGCCGTTGACGTCCTCCACCCAGGCTCCCTGGCCGCGGGAGATCACCACCGCCAGCGGTTCGTAATTCGGTGCGCCCCAGTGAGACTCCTCGGCAATCAGTTGGGCGGCGCTGTCGATCACGCGGAGGACACCGTTTCCGAGACCTTCCCCAATTCGGAAACGATCGAGGTGGCCTCCTCGACCGCGCGGGCCAAGACGGACCGGATCTTGCCATCCTCAAGCATCAGGAGGCCGCCGATCGTGCAACCCGCCGGCGTGGTCACGTCGTCCCTCAGTGAGGCGGGGTGACGACCGGTCTCCTGGACCATGCGGGCCGCGCCGAGCATGGTCTGAGCGACCAGCCGTTGGGCCAGATCGCGGGGCAGGCCAACTCTGACCCCGGCGTCGGAGAGTGCTTCAATGATCAGGTAGATATAGGCCGGACCGCTTCCGCTGAGGGCCGTGATGGCATTGAAGTAGGCCTCGTCGACAATTTCGCAATGCCCCACGGCTCGGAAGATCGCCCGAGCGGATTCAACGTGCTCCGCGGTCGCATGGACGCCCCCGCAGACCACAGTCGCGCCCTCTCCAACGATGCAGGGGGTGTTGGGCATCGCCCGGACGCAGGGGTTGTCGGCGCCTGCCCACATCTCCAGCTTGGCGGTGGTCACCCCCGCAGCAATCGAGACCAGCAACGCGTCAGGGGCCATCCCTGCGGCTCGCAGGTGACGGATCACGGCGGGCGTCTGGGCCGGCTTGACACAGAGCAGAAGCACCTTTGCTTTGGGAACGAAGTGGTCGTAAGAGGTTTCGGCTGCGATTCCCAACTCCTGAGCGACCTTCTCACACGTTGCCCGGGACTTGGCGGTGGCCCAGAGCTGGTCGGGGCGGACCACCCCGGCCGAGAGCAACCGTCGACCCAACGTCTGGCCCATGACGCCCGCGCCGACGATGCCGATCGTGCCATCGGCGCCCAGGGGAAGGCTGAAGGGTTTGGTTTCGGACATCAATCCGGGTCCTCCTCAGATGATGCGGTTCCAGGAGCCAATGCCCGCAAATTGTAGGCCCGGAGGCCAAATCCTCCTTGTGGGATCTGTGGTTGGCCTGACCGTACGCAGGGCGGGGGGACGAGGAAACGGGGACGAGGAAACACGAAGGCACGAAGCACGGGGAGAGCACGGAGGAGTTGGGGAGGGGAGTTATCTCTCGGGACGGGCTTGAGCTGACCCGAGCGGGATCTTTGCTCTGTCGCAACCGGCTTACACTGGCCTGGTGAAGATTCACCGGGTCGTCACCTTGGTCTTGATGCTGGCGCTCGGGGTGGCAGCACTCCTCCTGTTGCTGAGCAAGGCCAATCTCGGCTCCTCCAGCCTCGTGGCCCTCGGCGTTGTGGTCATTGCCGCAGCGCTGGGCGGGGTAGCGATGAGCTGGAAGCGGTACCGGCGGTGAGCTTTCCACTCCGTCTTGGCTACAAGGCGGCAGCGGAGCAATTCGGCCCGGTCGAACTATTGGAGCTGGCGGTTAAGGCCGAAGCCGCTGGATTCGACTCGGTCATGGCGAGTGATCACTTCCAGCCCTGGCGCCACCACGACGGCCACGCCCCGTTTTCCCTCAGCTGGCTTGGCGCCGCGGGTGCACGAACCAATCGGATCCTGCTCGGGACGAGCGTCCTCACCCCCACCTTCCGATACAACCCGGCAGTCGTAGCACAGGCCTTTGCGACCCTCGGCTGCCTCTTCCCAGGGCGGATCATCCTGGGGGTGGGAAGCGGCGAATCTCTGAACGAGACCCCGGTGACTGGGGGGGAATGGCCGCCCTTTAAGGAGCGTTTTGGGAGGTTGAAGGAAGCCGTTCAGCTGATCCGGCAGCTGTGGACCGGCGAACGGGTCAGCTTCGAAGGCTCCTACTACAAGACCAGGCTCGCAACCATCTACGACCGCCCCAACCCCCTGCCACCGATTCATGTCGCGGCGGGAGGGGAGAAGGTGGCTGAATATGCCGGAGAGATTGCCGACGGATTCATCTGTACCTCGGGAAAAGGAATGCCCCTTTACGCTGACGTCCTTCTCCCAGCGGTGGCCCGAGGAGCGGAAGCGACCGGGCGCAACCACCAGGCGATCGAGAAGACAATCGAGATCAAGGTCTCCTTCGACCTCGATCGGGGCCGGGCCTTGGCCGACACACGGATCTGGTCCGCGCTATCCCTCTCACCAGAGGAGAAGGCGGGAATTGACGATCCCATGGAAATGGAACGCCGGGCCGAGGCAGTCGCGGACCGGGCCCATGAGCGGTGGCTGGTGTCCGATGACCCGGATGAACACCTCGAACAGTTGGCCCCTTACCTCGACCTGGGATTCACTCATTTGATCTTCCACGCGCCCGGAAACGACCAGGCTCGCTTCCTTGATCTCTATTCGAAGCTGGTGCTGCCTCGCCTCAGAGCACGCTGGGGGTAAGCTCGTTAGGTGGCGACTCGAGCGCTCGGCGACTTGATCGGAAGCGGTTCACGGCAGATCGCGCTTACCGATGAGCAAACCAGGGATCTGCTTTCGGAAGGGCTGCAGCGACTCAACCTGGCAGGCAAACGGGTGTTGATCATCATCCCCGACTCGACCAGAAGCGCCCCGCTTCCTTTGATGTACCGACTGCTTTGCGAGCTGACCCTGCCCTCGGTCAAGCGCCTCGACTTCCTGATCGCACTTGGCACTCATCAACCGATGCCGGACGATGCGATCGAGCGATTGGTCGGGATGAGCGCTTCGGAGCGCGCGCTCAGGACTCCCGGGGTCAAAATCCTCAACCACACGTGGGACGAGCCCAAGACCCTGGAGACGATCGGAACAGTTCCCGCGTCCGACGTTGCCGAGATCACCGGCGGAATCCTGGCCGAGGATGTCCCCGTGACCCTCAACCGGGCGATCTTGGACTACGACCACCTACTCATCTGCGGCCCGGTGTTCCCGCACGAGGTGGCGGGATTTTCAGGCGGAGCCAAGTACCTGTTTCCGGGCATCGCCGGGGCCGACATCATCAACTCCACCCACTGGCTGGGAGCGCTGGTGACCAACATGGACACCATCGGAGTCAAGGACACACCGGTCCGGCGAGTGATTCATCGAGCCGCCCAACTGGTTCCACGACCGGTTGATGCGATCTCCATGGTCGTGCATAACAGCCAGCTCCATGGGCTCTTCATCGGTGACCACGAATCGAGTTGGGCCGCGGCCGCCGACCTCTCCGGGCAAATGGAAATCATCCGAGTGGCCCACCCGTTCAAACGCGTCCTATCGATGCCGGCAACACGTTACGACGATCTCTGGACGGCCGCCAAGGCAATGTACAAAACCGAGCCGGCGATCGTCGACGGCGGCGAAGTCGTCATTTACGCTCCGCATTTGACCGAGGTCTCCTACACCCACGGCAAGTTGATCGACGAGACTGGCTACCACGTCCGCGACTACTTCCTCAAGCAGGCCGAGAGGTTTGCCCACGTTCCCGGAATGATCAAGGCCCACAGCACCCACGTCAAAGGATCGGGCACCTACGATGCCACGACCGGAATCGAGAGCCCCCGGATCAAGGTCACCCTCGCCACCGCCATTCCCCGTGAGCGGTGCGAGCGGATCAACCTCGGCTTTATGGACTACCGAGAGATCGAGGTTTCGGACTGGGAAAACCAGGAGGACTTGGGCCTGCTGGTCGTTCGCAACGCCGGAGAGATGCTCTACCGCCTCGACCCGAGCACCTAACGCCCGCCGTCAAGGCGCTCGATCAGCTACAACTGGATTGAATGTGGGGGCCAAGCCAGGCGATGGGACCGGAGCCGGAATCCCTCTGGACGATCGTCCTGATCAAGGGATTTGACCAGGCCAAGACAAGACTTTCGGCGGTACTTGATCGCTCGGCCCGGCAGGAACTGGCGAGAGCCAACGCCCGCCGGAGCTTGATTGCCGCCGCTGGTTCGGGTTGCGTCCTGGCGGTGGTGAGCGACCATGACGCGGCCGCGCTCGCTCGGGAGCATGGGGTCGAGGTACTTCTGGAAACCCAATCACGGGGACAAAACACGGCCGCCGCCAGTGGGATCGCTCACGCTGTTGGGAAGGGCGCGAACGAGGTCCTATTGCTCTCCAGCGACCTCCCCCTGATCACCAATATCGAGGTCCGACGCATGGTCGAGGCGGGCCGGGCTCTGGCTAGCCCCGCCGTACTGGCGGCTGCCGCGATCGGCCGCGGTGGCACCAACGCACTCTATCTGCGCCCTCCCCTGGCCGTCGACCTCCAATTCGGCCCCGACTCGCTACCCAAATTTCAGGCCGCCGCCCAAGCCGCCGGGGCGTATTTCGCCATCTTTAGGTCCGACGGCCTGGCTCTCGACCTGGACGAACCAAGTGACCTGGAACTGCTGGCTCGTGCCCAAGCTTGAGGTCTGGCCGGTCGAAGGCCTGCCCGAAATAGAGCCAGGCGACGACCTCGGCGCACTGATCTCAGGCGTTGCCGATCTTGAAGAAGGCGATACCTTGGTGGTCGCTCAGAAGGTGATTTCCAAGGCCGAGGGACGCCTGTTGGATTTGAACTCCGTCGAGGTCGGCCCCAGGGCATCTGAACTGGCCGCCACCTTGGAATCCGATCCGCGCATCCTCCAGGTGGTGCTCAACGAAAGTCAACGGGTGGTGCGCTCGGAGCGAGTCCTGATCGTCGAGACACACCACGGCTTCATCTGCGCCAATGCCGGTGTCGACCATTCCAACGTCCCTGGAAAGGACAACGTGTGTCTGCTTCCGCTCGACCCAGATGCCAGCGCGGGAGCTCTCAGAAGGCGCATATTAGAGGTGACAGGTGCCAACGTCGGGGTGATCATCTCTGATACCTTCGGACGCCCTTGGCGGGTGGGGCTCACCAATGTTGCCCTTGGCGTGTCGGGTATGGCTGCACTGGTCGACTATCGAGGACAGGCGGATGATCATCAACAGGAGCTGCAGGCGACGGTGATCGCGATCGCAGACGAACTGGCCGGAATGGCGGAATTGGTCATGGGCAAGACCCGCCGTATCCCCGCGGCGCTGATCCGAGGAGGGGACTGGACCACCCACCGCGAGGGGACGGCCCGAGACTTGATCCGGCCCGCCGATATGGACCTTTTCCGATGAAGGTTGTGGTTCTCGCGGGCGGCACTGGTGGGGCCAAACTGGCCCTGGGTTTCCAGGGAGTGCTCGCCCCGGGTGACCTTACGGTCATCACCAATACCGGAGACGATCTGGAGGTCCACGGGCTACTGATCAGCCCAGACACCGACTCGGTGCTCTACCGTCTGGCGGGGCTTTTTAACCCGGATACAGGGTGGGGGGTCGTGCGGGAAACGTTCGCCAGCCAATCGATGTTGGAACGGTACGGAGCCGAGAGCTGGTTCAACCTCGGCGATCAGGATCTGGCCACCCACATTCTGAGGACGCTCCTGATC
>DASZFH010000089.1:0-7074 GCA_035939985.1 Candidatus Dormiibacterota bacterium | reverse complement strand
GCGGATGCGGATGTTTCCGGATTATGGGTATCGGGTGTTGGGAGTGGTTGCTGATGGGCTCGACCAGGGTCACGACTTCTCAGGAGTGAAGGTCCTGGGACCGACGGCCGATCTCCACCGCATCGTTCTCAACCGGGGCGTGGAAATGGTGTTCGTTGCCCTGCCCGAGGAGAGCCAGGATCGGGTTCTGGACCTGGTCGATTCCTGCCGGGACCTGGACGCGGAATTCCGGATTGTCCCGAGCATGCTGGAGATCATGACCACGCGCGTGACCGCCGATCAGCTGGATGGCATCCCGCTCCTCCAGTTGAAGCGTGGGCTCGACATCGATGAGCCCAAGGTGGTCCTGAAGCGAGCCCTGGACGTCGTTTTCGCCGTACTGAGCCTGTTGCTGACAGCTCCGATCCTGATGGCCTTGGCCATTCTGGTCCGCATCACCTCGGAAGGTCCGATCATGATCCACCAGGAGCGGGTCGGCCTCAGGGGCAGGCGCTTCCTGATGCACAAGTTCAGGACCATGCGCGCTGATGCCGAATCGGATAGCGGCCCCGTTTGGGCGGTTCCCGGTGACCCCCGGGTGACCGATTTGGGGCGCCTACTTCGCCGCACCAGCCTTGACGAGTTACCGCAGTTCTGGAACATCCTGCGCGGGGACATGAGTCTGGTTGGTCCCCGCCCGGAGCGCCCAGTATTCGTCCGCGAGTTCAGCGCCAAGATGCGGCGGTACCCGGATCGGCATCGGATCAGGCCGGGTTTGACTGGATGGGCGCAGGTAAACGATCTGAGAGGGCAAACCCCAGTCGAAGAAAGACTAATCTACGACCTGTACTACATTGAGAACTGGAGCCTCGCATTCGACCTCAAGATCGCACTGATACAGCTGTTCCGGATCTTCACCCACAAGAACGCGTACTAGAGCCCGATGGCGATCCCGTTGACGATCTCTATCTAAAGCCGCGAAACGCCGTTGGGCCGGTGCTCTGGACACCCCTGGGGGTGACCGCAGCGGAAGTGACTCCGCTCACTCCGCTCGACGAAGCCGAATTTGTGGCCCTGGATATCGAGACCACAGGAAACCGCCCCTTCCTGGTCATGGAGATCGGAGCGGAGCGGTTTTCGCTGGAACGCTCCCTGGGCCAGTTCGACACCCTCGTCGATTGTCGCGCGCCGATCAACCCCTACGCCAGGCGGCGCCATCTCATTGATCGTGGAATGCTCGTCGGTGCACCCGAGTTTGGGGTGACCCGCCAGGCGTTCCTCCGCTTCGCCAAGGGGGCGGTGCTGGTCGAACACAGCCATGACGCTTTCGACAGTTGGTTAATGGGCCGAGGGCTCCGCCAGCCGTTGGCCAACCCGATCATCGATACCACCGCCCTGGCCCGCTTAATCCTCGATCTGCCCCCTGGGCAGACACCGGGCTTGGCGCGCCTGGTCGAGGAGTTGGGCATTGAGATGCTGCCCGATCATGCCGCTCTCCAGGATGCTCAGGCCACCGCGGCAGTCTTCCGTGGACTGCTGGCACGGGCACGTGTTGCGCTCGGCTGGGAGACGGTTGGGGATGTCCTGGCCTGCCTCACTCGGCCGGCCGTGGACCGGTCGTCGATGGAGGTTGGCTCTAGTCGAACAGATTCATCTGGAGATCGGACACAGGGTGGATCAGCCCGGCCAGGCCGACCCCCATCAGCCGGACCGCCTGCCCGGTCAGATGGGACCGCTCCAGTGCGGCCAGGCCGGCCCGGAAGATCACGTCGGCGTCGTCGGTCGGGCTCGTCCGGCTTACCTGGCGTGACACCAGGCTCTGATCCGGCAGTTTGAGCTTCACGTAGACGGTGCGAGCGCGTACTCCATCCGCCTGGAGACGGCCGGCCAGCCGTCGAGTCAACTCTCCCATCGCCTGTTCGAGTTGGGGGCGATCGCGGACATCCTGATCAAAGGTGACCTCGGCGCTGATCGTCTTGGCGGGTTGGAGCCCCATCACGGGCGAACGGTCCCGGCCCAGTGCCAGCCGCTGCAGGATCGCCCCGTTGGGGCCTACAGCGGTAACCAGCCGCTGGGTATCGAATCCGCCCAGGTCGCCCATCGTGCGGATGCCAAGCTGTCTTAGCCGTTCTTCCGTTCGGGGGCCGAGGTTGGGCAGGGCGGAGATGGGAAGGGGGGCCATGAACTCCGCCTCAGAGTCGGGCGGAACCAACACCAGCGCGTCTGGACCACGACTCTCGCCAGCCACCTTGGCCACCAATTTGCTGGACGCGGCGCCGATGCTGGCGATCAATCCGACCTCGGTGTGGATGGCGTACTTGATCCGCCGGCTGATCTCCTCCGGGGTCGAGGTTCCGTGGCGGGCGGCGGGGGTGACATCGATATAGGCCTCCCACAAAGAGATGGTTTCCACTTTCTCGGGGGAGGCGAACCGCCGCAGGATTCCGTGCATCTGCCGGCTGGTATCCCGGTAGACCGCAGTGCGTGGGGCCACCACCACGAGTTGAGGGCACCGCCCAAGGGCCTCATCAAGGGGCATGTTGTCGGTCACCCCGAACGACCTGGCCTCGTAGGAGCATCCCAATACGACTCGCCGTCGCGCCCGTTCCCCCACGGCCACCGGCTTCCCCTTCAGTGCGGGGTCGTCTCGTTGATGGACCGCTGGGTAAAAGGCATCCAGCTCAACATGCACGATTGTCCGAGCCCACGGCCCTGCCTTAGCCACCTGCGCAGTGTGCCACGAGATCTGGTGTCCAACCCTCAGCCATCAACAACCAATCCGCCCCAATCCCCGCAACACCCGAACCTTCCACCACCCAGACCACCGAGAGCAAACGGCTCCTCCAGGGTGCCAAGACCCCCAACGGTCACTGTCAACTAGAATTTGGCCGCCGATGTCCAAGGGTCTAAAGGGAGTGATTCTGGCGGGAGGGACGGGGAGCCGGCTCCACCCCTTAACCCGAATCACCAACAAGCACCTGCTGCCGATTTACGACCGGCCGATGATCAGCTATGCCATCGAGGCCCTGGTGAGCTCGGGAGTCGGGGATCTGATGCTCGTGACGGGGGGGACCCATGCTGGTGAGTTTTTGCGCTTGCTCGGGAACGGCCACGAACACGGTGTCGACAGACTTTTCTATGCCTACCAAGAGCGGCCCGGCGGGATCGCCGAGGCGCTCGGTTTGGCGGAGCGCTTTGTCGACGGCGATCGGGTGGTTGTGATGCTCGCCGACAACATTTTCGGCGCTTCCCTGGCGCCTGTCGTAGAACGCTTCCGCAATCAGGAGGCTGGGGGACGTGTGGTCCTCTCCAAGATGGCTGATCCCAGCCACCTCCGCCACCTAGGCGTTCCCAGGTTCAATCCCGACCGCAGCCTAGCGCAGATCGTCGAGAAACCGGAATCCCCGCCGAGCGAGTACGCGGTCACCGGCGTTTACTTCTATGGGGCTGAGGTTTTCGAAGTCATCTCCACCCTCAAGCCCTCTGGACGTGGGGAGCTGGAGATCACCGATGTCAACAACTGGTATGTGGGCAACGGGACGATGCAATACGACGTGATCGATGGCATGTGGGGTGACGCCGGCGAGTCGATCGAGGCCTATTACGCGGTCAATGACGCGGTCCGCCAAAACGGGGCCAACCGTCCGCAGGTCGCGGTCCCTCAGAATTAACTGATTCCGATGATCACCAAGTCTCCAACGATTGCTGGCGTCGAGATCAAGCCTCTGGTCACCCACACCGATGAGCGGGGCTTCTTTCGGGAGATCATCCGGGAGACGGATGAGTTCTTCGGCCACTTCGGCCAGTGGAGCCACTCGCTGATGTTTCCCGGTACGGCCAAAGCTTGGCATCACCACAAGCAACAGACCGACTGGTGGTACTGCATTGGAACCCTCAAGGTGGCGCTCTACGATCTGCGCCAGGATTCCCCCAGCAGCGGCACCCTGATGGAGTTTCTGATGGGGGAGAGGCATGGCTCGGTCTGCGTCAAGATTCCGCCGGGTGTCGCTCACGGTTGCCGGGCTCTGGAGTTAACCCACCTGCTTTACGTCACCTCCTCTGTCTACGATCCTTCTGACGAGGGCCGTTTGGATCACAACGATCCGAGCATCGGCTACGACTGGGAGGCGTTCCCAAGCATCAAATGACGGAGAGACATTTCGATCGCCTGCTGATCGCGGGTGGGGCTGGATTCATTGGTTCCAACTTCGTACGTCTGTTGCGCAGGACCCGCCCCGGGCTCGAGCTGGTGGTGCTCGACAAGCTGACCTACGCCGGTAACCCCGCCAACCTGGCTGAATTCGAAGGCACCCCGGGCTATCGATTCGTCGAAGGGGACATCTGTGATCGGGGTCTGGTCGAGCAGCTGGCGGGCGAAGTCGACGCGATCGTCAACTTCGCGGCCGAGACCCATGTCGACCGCTCGCTGATGGATCCATTTGCGTTCATCCAGACGGACGTCCTGGGCACCGCGGTCCTTTGCCAGGCAGCCCGCCAGCACGGCCATGAGGTCATCCTCCTGGTCAGTACCGACGAGGTTTACGGCGACGTCAGCACCGGGCGATCACGGGAGGGTGATGGCCTTTGGCCCCGAAGCCCGTATTCGGCCAGCAAAGCTGGGGGCGAACTGTTGGCGCGATCGTATGTCGAGAGTTTCGATCTCCCCGTCCTGGTCACCCGGGGTTCCAACAACTATGGGCCGTACCAATATCCCGAGAAGATAGTCCCGGTATTCATCACCAACGCCATCGACGAGCGTGCGCTGCCCCTCTATGCCGATGGATCCGCGCTTCGTGATTACATCTTTGTGGAAGACCATTGCTCGGCCATCGACCTGGTCCTCCATCGGGCGCCGATTGGCGAAGTCTTCAACGTTGGTACCGGCGTCGAGACCAGCGGCCGCGAGGTCGCCCAGGCAGTGCTCGAACTGCTCGGTAAGCCCGAGTCACTGATCGAACGAGTGCACGACCGGCCAGGCCACGATTACCGTTATGCCCTGGATGTGACCAAGCTGAAGGCGCTCGGGTGGGCGCCCACCGTCGATTTCAAGAGCGGCATGGAGCAGACTGTCCGCTGGTACCTCGACCACCAGGATTGGTGGCGGCCGCTGAAGTCGGGCGAATACTGGGACTATTACCGCCGCAATTACCGCCCCGCGGTCACCGCCGAGTCTTGACCCTGATCGCATACAGCCCCCGCTATCGGCTGCGGGAGTTGGTGGCCTACCGCGAGCTGGTGGGCAACCTCACCGTTCGCGACCTCAAGCTCAAGTACAAACGCTCGGTCTTGGGCGCCGCCTGGTCGCTCCTTAACCCCCTGATCATGATGGCCATCTACACCGAGGTCTTCACTAAGTTCTTCGGCAACCGAGCCCCCGACTATTGGGCATACGTGCTCGGAGGCCTGTTGGTCTGGTTTTTTATCGCCAATGCCTTGGGTAGTGCCACCACCTCGCTCGTATTCAACTCGACCCTCATCACCAAGGTCTATTTTCCAATCGAGGCGCTGACGCTGTCCACTGTTCTATCTAACTTCGTGAATTTCCTCATCAGCCTGGCTGCGCTGCTTGTTGCCCTTCTTGTTGTCGGAGGCCATCTCGGTGGATCGGTGTTGTTGCTGCCCATTGTGATCCTCGCCCTTTTCATGTTCACCCTTGGCCTTGGACTACTGGTGGGAACGTTAACGGTCTATTTCCGAGACATCGAACACCTCATCACGCTGGGTCTGACCGCGCTCTTCTACTTGAGTCCGGTGCTGTACTTACTCGGACCCACCCCTGGGATCGGTGCCCACTACACCCACATCCTTCGATTCAACCCGATGACCTGGTATCTGGAGTGCTTCCACGCGATTCTGTATCAGGGGGCATGGCCCGATCCGGCCATGCTGGAGCTGACGCTGATCTCAGCCCCCCTGACCCTGGTGGTCGGCTACGCCGTCTTCCTAAGACTCCGCTCCCGCCTCCCCGAGGAGGTCTAGCTTGTCAGCGACGTGTCTACCACCGGCGTGGGGGGGACCAAGGAAACACGGAGACACGAAGACCGCGAAGGCGCACGGAGGCGTTGCTTATTTGGGAGAGGGGGCCTTAGCCGTTGAGGAGCCGTTGGAGACCAGTTGTGATGGTCGTCGAGTTGAAATTGATCAGGAGGCCCAACCACCTCTCGCTGAGCCGCAGGTAGGTGAGCAGCTGTGCGCGATGGACTGGCTCAACCCTATCCACAGCCTTCAGCTCAACGATTACCAGATCTTCGACCAACAAATCGAGGCGAAATCCCATAGCCAAAGGCTCCCCCCTGTAGCTGATGGGGACAGCCACCTCGGACTGGTATTGAATTCCCCTGAGTTTGAGTTCCTTACCGAGGCACCCCCGATAGGTCGACTCAAGCAGTCCCGGCCCAAGCCGTCGATGGACTTCAATCGATGCGCCAATAACTTGCCCGGACAACTCCTGAGCCCGAGCTTTGGCCTCTATCCCGTGATAACCACTTCTCCCAATCGATTCCGTCATCTTTTGTCTTTAAATGTCTCCGTGCGTCTTCGCGGCCTTCGTGTCTTCGTGGTTCCTCGTCAGAATCATCGGCCCGTTGCCCGACCGTGCCTATCCAGCCTGTTAATTCCGCTGGGGCATGCGGCCCCAAGGCGACCAGTTGGCTGAACCCCGCATCACTCTGACCGAGGTCCACAAGCGCTATCGCATCTACAGCCAGCGCTACCGCTCACTCAAGGAGATCGCGCTCAAGCGGCGGTTTGGGGAGTGGGAGGATCGCTGGGCTCTGCGCGGAGTCTCCTTCGAGGTTGATCGGGGTGAAACCCTTGGGTTGATCGGTCCCAACGGTGCGGGGAAGAGCACGACGCTCAAGCTGATGGCCCGGATCATGGTCCCCGACCGCGGTAGTGTCCAGGTGAGGGGCCGGGTGGGCGCGCTGCTGGAGCTCGGGGCTGGCTTCCAACCCGACTACACCGGCCGCGAGAACGTCTTCCTCAACGCCTCCCTGCTCGGATTTTCCCGCAGCGTGATCCAGGAACGCTTTGATGAGATCGTCGCCTTCGCCGAGCTTGAGGACCACATCGACGCCCCCCTGCGCACCTACTCGT
>DASZFH010000088.1:0-1703 GCA_035939985.1 Candidatus Dormiibacterota bacterium | reverse complement strand
CCAAGGCCGGTGGGGTCATGATCCCGCCGGGAGATAGGCCGCAGGTCTGGGACTCGGAGGTCGTCGACCAGTGGGCGTTCTGGTCTCGATTTCATGTCGACCTCCATCCATATTTCGATGCTGCCGCCAGGGAGTACGCGGCAAGTGGGATGCCAATTCTTCGGCACCATCTGTTGACCCACCCCGAGGATGATGTGGCCTCCGCGCTTGAGGACCAGTTCATGATCGGGCCCAAGCTGTTGGCGGCCCCGGTTCTGGAGCCATCAGCAACCCACCGTCGTCTTTATGTTCCGGCGGGGAGGTGGGTCGATTGGTGGACCGGGGAGGAGATCAAGGCCGATGGCTGGATCACTCAGCCCGTGGACCTCGAACGGTTCCCCCTCTTTCAACTGATTGATCAGCAATGAGTGATCTCGCCAACCCAAGTCTTATTGCACCAGCAAACGATCGTTAACCTACTTTCGGTAAGTAACAAGGTGGAACTTAAAGATGTCCACCGGATTTGCGGATCTCCACCTCCACACCGACCACAGCGACGGGTCGGACAGCCCTCAGGCTGTGGTTCGATACGCCGCCCTGATGGGGTTGGATGTCATCGCAGTCACCGATCACGACACCATCACGGGAGCAATTGAGGCATGGACCCACGCCCGAGAAACCAAGCTGACCATGGGAGTGGTGATCGGAGAGGAGATCTCCAGCGCCGACGGTCATATTCTCGGCCTCTTTCTCAGCCAACTCGTGGAGCCCGGGATGACAGCCGCGAAGACTGTCGACGCGATTCACGATCAAGGGGGCTTGGCGATCGCTGCCCATCCCTTCTGGCGGACCCAGGCACGCGCTGGGGCGATTCCCCACGGCGTGGGCGCGACTCTGCTCGCAACCGCTGGGTTCGACGCTGTAGAGGTCTACAACGCTGGGCTCACCCGCAGCATGGCCGATTCGAATCGCCGTGCGGCCAACTGCGCAATCCTCCTCGAACTGCCCGCGGTCGGGGGCTCTGATGCTCATGTTCGGGAGGCAATCGGGTCCGGCCACACCAGATTCGAGGGTTATTCAACCGAGGATCTGCGCAGGTCGCTGACGATCGGGGCGGTGGCGCCGGAGACCTGGCCGCTAGGCTTCCATGCCTACCGTCGTTACCTGGGCTGGGCGCTCAACCCGCTGCGCTGGAACCGCACGCCGGTCACGCCGGCCTCGGTAGCCGAGATCGCGAACGTATGACCAAGCTTCGGGTGGCGATCGTCACCGAGACCTTCCTTCCCTGCGTCAACGGGGTGGCGACACGACTTGATCGCTCTGTTCGGGAGATGACGGCGGCCGGGGACGAGGTGCTGGTCGTGGCACCTGGATCTGGTAGCTGGGAGCATCACGGAGCCCAGGTCTTCGGGGCGGGAGGATTTCCCCTTCCGATCTATCGGGAGGTATCGGTGGCGCTGCCCAGGCCGGCGGTGAGCCGGGCCCTCAAGGCATTCCGACCCGATGTGATCCATGTCGTCAATCCGGCCGTTCTGGGCTGGTCGGGGATCTACTACGCTCGGACCCGACGAGTCCCATTGATCTGCTCCTTTCATACCCAACTTCCGCGCTACCTTCAGCATTACGGCCTGGGTTTTATGGAGCGCCCACTTTGGGATTTCCTTCGCTCTGCGCATAACCAGGCCCGAGTTAACCTATGCATCTCGCGGCCCATGGAGCGTGAA
>DASZFH010000087.1:0-2852 GCA_035939985.1 Candidatus Dormiibacterota bacterium | reverse complement strand
AAAGTCAATCCGTCTATACCTTTCGACCTACAACGAGAACCCCAAGCCCTTCATCTGGGTCAAGACCGCCGACCAGATCCTCGAAAGCATTCGCCGCTTTTGCTTACGAACTTCCGGCCCAGGACACTAGAGCATCGTTGGCAATCACATCGCCATCGAGGTCCGGGTGAAGAGCGAGCATCGTGTCGGAGTAAGCAAGGCACCCCTGGGCAGTCGGGGCGGCGAAATTGGCCGCCAGCTCGCGCAGTGCGGTTAGGGTCGACCCAACTAGTGCATGCTCGAATCGGGCGGCGACTGCGCGCCCAGCGGGGCGCGGTCCGCCCTGGTCGTTGTGGAGGAGGACGTAAGCAACGTCATACCAATCCTTGGGGAAACCCCGCCCATGGGCAGCGTGGATCTTGGCCAGGAGATAGCCCGGCAGAGCCGCGACCCGGAGTTCAACCGAGATCGCTCTCCCGTCCAGGCTTGAGGCCATCCTGCGAAGCTCCCACTCCTGCGCCGCAAAGCCAGTTCCGCGCAGGTTGACCGCGCCGAGAGCATCGCAATCGTTGAAACGTACCGTTGCCTGGGCGGGTATGTCCTCGCGATCGGTCAGGAACTCGACTTTGACATCCATCCCGGGTGTCGCTAGGTCACGCCAGCGCCAGACTCTTTCGGAGTCCGGATGGAAGCCCGCCGCAATCAGAGCCCGCTCTAGTTTCGCCGTGTTTCCCATTCCGCTCTGAATCTCAAGATCGACCTGCACGTCGACATCCGTAGTGCCGACGTGGGGGAGGACAGCCCGACTGCAAAGCAGGTCAGGCACAAGGCCGCCAAGCAGAATGAACTCAGGGACCCCGCCATAGGCATGTACGAGGCGGACGAGGGCAGCCTCGGCCAGGTCCCGCGCCTGTCGGCTACGGATTTCCGACACCGATCGTCTCCCTCAGATGATGAGCCGCCTCGGCGGCTCGTCCGCCGTCCGCGATCAGATCTGCATATACCCGGGCGGGGGCAGCGACCCGGATTCCATTGATTATTGGACCCATTGCGCTGGTTACTGCGGGCAGCTCCCTGACCTGGATTCGGTGGCCCCTCTCGACCAGGCGCCCACCCAGCAGGTCCGCAAGACGGACGCGGTCAGCGAACAGGACCCCATCGACGTATAGATCGAGGACGGTGACGGCGGTGAGATACGGGGCGAGGAGGGATGAGGCCGCCGCTCCTGTCGCGGCCCAACAGACCCCCGCCGCATTGAGAGCCGGGGCAATCTCCGACGCCAGCGTGGCCATCGGGTCATCCCAGAGTCGGTGGACAAGGACAACCGGGCGGCTGTCTCGAAGAACCGGCGCCGCAGCGGCATAGGCATCGAGAAGAGCGCTCGGGTCCGAGAGCCATCTGGCGGACTTGGCACCTCGGCGGGTGGCAGGTCGGCTGAGCAAGCCGAGGCTCTCCAACCTGGCCAGAGAGTTTGCGGTGCCTCCCCTAGAAAGACCGGTGGCCTGCTGCATGGCTTCCACCGTCGGGCGCGTACCGGAGAGTGCAGCCTCAGCAATGGCGAGAACGCCCGGAGTCCAGCGGACGTCAGCCTTCGGATCGGTTGATCCAGATGATGGCTGTCGGACGATCCGGCCCGCGGTCCCTGCCGGGCCGGGCGTAGTAACGACGACCAGGCCGGAAGGCAGCTTCAGGTTAGCCCGACCTGTCTCATCCACCCATCCGATCTGGTGCGAGTCGAGCCACTCACGGGCACCCATGGAGAGATCCTTGGCGACCACAACCTCAATACCGGGAGCGAGCAGCGCCAGCCGCTCTACGTCAGCGGGCCAACCTTCCCCCGCCCAGCCAGCGGCAAATGTATGGCGCCCGGATCCGGCATGGACCAAGACGTTGAACATAGGGGCCAGGCCGATCGGGGGCGAGACAGTCAGTTCAAGGCCGCGCGGGAGCACCGCTCTAAGGGCGTTGCGTACGCGATCGGTGGGGGATTCATGCTGGGCCATACTTCAGTCGTTTGGTTAGTACACTGTACCAGTGAAGTAGGCGCGAGGCTGAAGTTACCAGCCGACCGGCGCCGGCGGGCTGTCCAAAACATCACCTACCGGCTCAGCAGCGGTGCACCTGTGAGAAGGACATTCCAGGTGGCCGCCCAACCGTGGACCACGGTCCAGGTGTATTCGGGAAGCATGAGCAATGGTGGGTCCCATTCCGAGCGCAAATGACTGCGGGCTAATGGGACACTGTTGAAGGAGTGTCGGCGCAGGTCATTCGGATCAGCCGATCGTGGCCGAACGGCCGATATACATTGTTCACGACTTTGGTCAAGTCCGAGCGCTGGGGCTACCGTGGTGGTTGGAGCGACCGACCACGGTCGACGTTTGGGTTCTCTCACGCATCGACGGTCGCAGGAGAGAACGACCACCTGGCCATCCAGAACCCCGGTAGCCAGCCTGCCAACGTCACCATCACCTACTACGGAGCATCCAGTCAGACCGTTAAGGCCGTCGGAGTGGAGGGCAATTCGAGGGTCACTGTGAAGTTGTTTGACTCCGCCAATGGCGTCGGACCTGGACAGGGTGAGACCGGGATTGTGCTGACCTCGACTCCGCCCACCTAGCTAACCCGGCACAACCTTCAGTTATCGCGGGTTACATTTGGGCGGTGCTGATCGACCTCGCGGCCTCGGCTCCAGACCCTTCGCCGTGGCTGACAGCGCTCCTCGGGGGCGCCACCGGTGCCGGCCACGTCCTGTCAAGTGGTGTATGAGCGATCACCGAGTCACCCATGCCTTCAGCTCGCCTTGGGGAGTGCGGGCGTCACCTCCTCGTTGCTGACGGATATGGCTTGGACTGCCTTGAGCGCCTCGACGCCGA
>DASZFH010000086.1:0-2011 GCA_035939985.1 Candidatus Dormiibacterota bacterium | reverse complement strand
GCAACAGCAGTCAGGAACTTGAGTAGGAACGCCCTTCGCCAATGATCCGCCGGAGTCGCCCTTGACCGACCAGGCACCGATCAACATCCCTCGGCTAGTGAATAGGGAAGTGAGTAGGAAATACCCTCCCAGGGTGGCCTACAGAAAGGCCCTGAAGGCGTCGCTGTCGAGACCCGCCTGGCGCAGAATCGAGGCCATCGTGCTCACCGCCAGCTCGCGGTGCATGGGCACGATCACGGTCCGGTTCTCGGGGTTGCGCAGCTTGACGTGAGAGCCCCTCTGGCTGACCTGGCCAAACCCCGCCTTGGCCAGTGCCTTGACCACCTCGGCCCCCCGAGACCCGGGGCAGGCCGCTCACGCCGAGAGCGGGATGTGGACCTCCACCGGGGCCACGATGGGAGTGCTCAGGCCCTCGGGCAGGGGCTGGTCCTCGAAGTACAGCTCCAGCGCCTCGGTCAGGTTGGCCATGGCTTCCTCAAAGCTCTCGCCCTGGCTGGCCACCTCCACTTCCAGGCAGCGGGCCACGTACCAGCCCTCCTCCTGCGAGATCGCCGCCGTTAGCCGCACCGTGCCCTCAGCCATGCCTCGATGGTACGTCCCCCAGCCCGGACAAAGTGCGGACAATGCCGAGTTCGGGCATCAGGGCGCTCCAGCGACACCTCCCTCTTCAGCCGCTCCCGCCTCGATCCCGATGAGCGCAAAGACCGTCAAGGCCGTCATTGAGAGCGTCGTCATCAAACACGGCGTCCGCCGCTTCGGCGTCGGCTCCGGCCCCAGCGCCGCCGCCTAGACCTAGTGAAATCCACCTGAACTAGTAACGATCAACGCCCCGCCCAGAAGAGCCAGGCCTCCGACCGCCACAAGTGGTCGGGCGCTCTCCCTTCTCCTCAACGCCGCTCGCCGGTTGGTGCTGAATCGCCACCAAGGACCCATAGCGGCGGGTAAAACGCAGCCGCACAAGCCACCCGCCGATGACCACGGGTTGAGGTGCCGGTCCCAACGGTCATGCTCAGCCGCCGACCATCGGCGTCATAGGTGGTAGCGATAAGCGCCAAGTAGCTGCTAAAGATCAGCTGCGGGCGATGTAGATCACCGTGATAATCAGGCCGATGACGAAGGTGCCCCCGCCAATTCCCCATGCAGCCAAAGTTCTATGTTGCAGGATTCCCCCCGACACGATCAGCATCCGAGACGCCGAGCCGGGCAAGGTCTTCTCCATCTCGACAAGCGGAATCATCTCCTCCCAGGAGCCTTTGACCGGAAGTCCGGTCCTAGCGCTAACTTCTTCGATTCCCCCTGCCTGAAGTGAATCAGCACCGTAAAAACGAAGCCGACACCGGCCCGTCTTGTCCACAACCAGAAGCACCTTCATTGGCGCCGTCTCATCACGGACCAAAACCGAGCACTCCTGAATGTGGTCGATGTCGTCGATCGGGAGTTCCTTTCGCCATCCTATGGCGTTCGAAACCCCGATCCGGTCTTCCTTCACGTAGATCACCGAGTTCAGGGTTCTAAGTCGGGCATAGGCGAAAGCCGCCGCGATGATGGCCGCTGCAATGGCAATACCGACAAACAGAGAACCTCTGTTCTGACTCCCCGTAATTACCCGAAGCAATGCTGCCACAGCGGCAGCCAGCCCGGATACAAGTACTCGCGAATCTACGAAGTCGAGCAGATGGCCGCGTCTGCCGGGAGGACGTCCACTTGCCAGGCGGACGACCAAAAGATCGGATGCGGGCCCGCTCAAATTGGGTTAGCTTCCTGTAACAAGCTTCCTCGTCATTTCTGAGATCTGTCCCCCCAGATAATCGCAACCGCCCCTGGCGGCCGCCTCGGCAAACCCACGCAAGAAGGTTCGACCGGTCACACCTTCAAGGATCGACTCTGCCGCTTTTCCGCCGAATATTCCGATCGGAAGGGTAAATCCATCAATGATTGCCGCGCCACAGGCCTGATTAGGGTCACCTCCCCAACAGGCAGCCCCATGCAATCCAGCAGCCAGCCCCAATGT
>DASZFH010000085.1:0-2026 GCA_035939985.1 Candidatus Dormiibacterota bacterium | reverse complement strand
TTTCATGACTGTCAGCCTGGCGGCTCTCGGCATCGCCGCCGCGCTCCTGATCACGACCGCACCCCGGACCAGCTGGTTCATGTCCCTTCTTCTGGGCGGAGTCGTTGGGCTCTTCCCTCCGGTTTCCTATGGCCTCTGGCTCGGGCAGGCCAACCTTCTCATCCTTCCACTTCTGGCGCTGGCCTTCCGAGGGGTGTACCCCGGCCTGACCTTGATGCTCGCGAGCGGCGTCAAGATCTACCCCATCACTGGGCTGGTAGCACTATGGGATAGGCCCGACCGCTGGAAACAGATGGCATTAGCCTCGGCGGCAGGTTTGGCGATCCTGCTGCTCCAATGGCCGGTCGGTCTACCAGCCATATCCAACCTCGGGCCCGACGCCTACTGGTCCAACCAGTCGATCAATGGCTTCCTCAGCCGCCTTGCGCTGGTGCCGGGTTGGAT
Organism: Candidatus Dormiibacterota bacterium; assembly: GCA_035939985.1. Lineage (GTDB taxonomy): Bacteria > Chloroflexota > Dormibacteria > Dormibacterales > Dormibacteraceae > DASZFH01. The sequence continues at coordinate 1,582 of DASZFH010000085.1, read as the reverse complement.
ACCGTCCGATGCGCCGTTGGGGGCCATCGACCTGGGCCTGGTAGTCGTGCTTGGCTATTTCACCCTGAGGCTGCTCGCGCGCGCTCGCTTCCAGCCATTTACCGGAGTGCTCGCTCTTTCGCTCTGGTTCGGGTCAGTGGCGGCGCCGAAGAACTCTCTCTGGAATTTCGTACCACTTCTCCTGTGTCTGGCACTTGGGCTCCAGCAAGCCCGGAGGCATCCGGGGCCCGCGATCACCATGTTCCTCTCCGTTTGCCTGATGGGGATCCAGTTGATCGTTTGGGGTGTCACGCTTCGAGGCGGGGCCATTCCCCGCTCGGAGTATGCCAACCCCTGGGTACTTTGGACATCGTCACTGGGACTGATGGCAGCACTTTTCATCGGGGCGGCGACCGCCCGACTGATCAGTGCCCGGGAACGGGTCTAGAGGCCCGGCTCGCCAGATCGACCGGTCCACGCGGGTCGCAGCCGAAATAATCAGGTCCTACGGCGGGTTTACCGGAGCAAAAGGTGAACGCTCCCCAATCATGGCCGCTCCGTCGCCTCGGATTGCGTGTCTTGGATCTTCAAGCCCAGGTCGAGTTCTATCAAGGGCTGGGACTCGAACTGATCAACGAAACCACCTCGACGGCGACTCTCGGATTCGGTGCCCAGCCAGTTCTGGACCTTGCCCGTCTGGGTCCGAAGGGAATTCCGAGACCTCCCAGAACTGCCGGCCTTTATCACTTCGCCCTGCTCCTGCCCTCGGAACGCGACTTGGGGTCCTTCCTCCGACACGTCGTTGACAGTGGAATTACCCTTGACGGCGCCTCTGACCATCACGTGAGCCAAGCCTTATACCTCTCCGACCTCGAGGGCAACGGGATCGAGGTGTACGCCGACCGCCCCCCCGACACTTGGACGGGGCCTGGGGGACGTATCTTGATGCATTCTCGCCCGCTCGACCTGCAACGCTTGCTTGAGATGTCCTCCGAGCCTTTGAACAGGTTTCCCGCTCTCAGCAGGCTCGGGCACATGCATCTCAACGTCGGGAACCTTGAATCTTCCGGCAGGTTCTACCACGAGCTCGGGATGAATACTCAGGCCGATTTGGGCTCGGCCCGATTTGTCTCCTGGGACGGCTACCACCACCACCTCGGGCTAAATACCTGGGCTGGAACAGACATCGCGCCCGCGCCCCCCAACGCAACTGGATTGGATTACTTCGAAATTTCCCGGCCCGGCCTTGCGACAAACGAGCTACGGGATCCCAGCGGCATAACAGTTCGAGCCTTGGATTAGACCGATCCGACCTCGTTCCGCGGGTTCTACCTGAATTGCCGGTTAATCTGCCGGAAAGCATGATCCGAAAGGCGAACCGCCAACTCCTGACGGGGGTATCCAAAGCGTATGCCGACCACGTCAACTACCGGCGCCAGGCGGCCCTCCGGGCACTCTCCTCTTTCCTGCTGACATTCATCTTCCTGCGCGGCCTGACCGCGGTCATCCACTTCCATCTCCTGCCAATCCATGACATCACCACCGGCAGTGGTCTTCACATCCACCACTTCGTCTGGGGCATCTTTATATTGATCGCGGTCGG
>DASZFH010000084.1:0-5107 GCA_035939985.1 Candidatus Dormiibacterota bacterium | reverse complement strand
TGCTGTCCCCGGAGCCAACTCCTACCGGGTGGACAAGAATTCCCAACCCTTGGGCTGGATTTCGGACACTGGTCAGGCCACCTACACGGCGGTCGATCCCATGCCCTGCGCCAAAGCCTTCTACACCTTGGTGGCGATGTTCACCCCGAGCGCCTCGGTCATCAGTCAGATGTCAGAGCCGTTGCAGTTGCAGGATTCGGGCCAGGTGACGCCGTGGCAGAACCCTGTCGGCTCAAGCATGCAAATGATGATCACCTCCTACAACGATCCCGGTTTGACCTCCGTCGGATATCAGACGGAGCTTGGGATCTGTGCGGTCGATCCGCGCGTGATCCCTTGGGGGACATATTTCTATGTCCCCGGCTACGGCACCTGTTATTCAGCTGACATCGGAACTTGGATACAGGGCGATATCGTCGACGTCTGGCTGCCTGGAACACAGGCCAGCGGTTGGGGGGTCCAGAGCCGTTCCATCACTTACCTGGCTCGGCCCACGAGCCCGACTCCGACCCCTTCCCCGGTGACGCCTCCATCCGCGCCCTCCGGGATTACACTGACCCCCAACGGCGGGGGGCAGGCGACCCTGACGTGGATCGCTCCCACCGACAATGGTGGAGCACCAGTCACCTATTACGCGATCTATCTCTACCCGCAGATGGCCACTCCCGTAGTGGTCACGGCCAATCCGAATTCATATTCAATCTCTGGGCTCAACCCCAACACTTACTACGTGGGGACGGTGACGGCCTATAACGGTGCCGGCTGGAGCCCGTGGGGCGGTTGGTCAAGCTGGTCATTCGTAACCTGACCGGTCGGGGGGATTAGGGCCCCTCCCAGCCCTTTAGGATTGACTCGTGTTCGGACCAATCCTGCTTGGTGAGCGAGTGACTTTGCGGCCTCCGATAGATTCCGAGGGCGCAACCATGATGGCCTGGTTCGCTGACAAGGAGGTCGTGGCTCGCCTTTGCAACCGGTTTCCGCCCTCCGCCGACCAGCAGCGGGAGTTTCTCGATGCGCAGGCTCGTGATCCAGCCTCACTCTTCTGGGCGATCGAGGTCGAGGGTCAGTTGGTCGGCACCACCGGAATCAGGGATATCGATTGGGCCAATCAGCGAGGCGAAACAGGCACCGTGATTGGGGACAAATCGATGTGGGGGCAGGGGATTGCGAGCGAAGCCATGCGGCTGCGCACCGATTACGCGTTCGCCAACCTGCCCTTACGGAAATTGACTTCAAGCTACATGGAGGGCAACGAGGCCAGCCGGAAGGCACAGACAAGAGTCGGCTATCGAGAGGTGGGCCGTCGCAACCAGCAGTACTTCCGGTCGGGCGGGTGGCTCGACGAGATCCTGACCGAGGTGCTAAGAGAGGATTGGGAGAAGGGGCGCGCGTAGAATTCCCGGTAGGGATGTCCAACGTCAATAACGGAACCTTGAAAGCGACTTTCAAGGTCAAAGCCGGTCTTGCCCAGATGCTTAAGGGCGGGGTCATCATGGATGTGGTCAACGCTGACCAGGCCAAGATCGCGGAGGAGGCAGGCGCCTGCGCCGTGATGGCTCTGGAACGGGTTCCCTCCGACATTCGAGCCCAGGGCGGGGTGGCGAGGATGTCGGATCCTCGCCTGATTAAAGAGATCATGGCCGCGGTCACGATCCCGGTCATGGCCAAGTGCCGGATCGGCCATTTCGTTGAGGCCCGGGTGCTGGAGGCGCTCGGTGTCGATTACATCGATGAGTCAGAGGTTCTGACTCCGGCCGATGAAGAGAACCACATCGATAAGCACGAGTTCAAAGTCCCGTTCGTCTGCGGCTGTCGCGATCTTGGGGAAGCGCTCCGCCGGATTGCGGAAGGCGCGGCCATGATCCGCACCAAGGGCGAGGCCGGAACGGGCAACGTCGTGGAAGCGGTTCGCCACATGCGAGCTGTCAACAGCGGCATTCGACAGCTCAAGGGCATGTCCAATGCCGAGCTGGTCGCCGAAGGCAAGCGGCTTGGCGCTCCCCTCGATCTACTGATTCAATGTCAGCAGCTTGGGCGGCTGCCGGTTGTTAACTTCTCAGCGGGCGGGATTTCGACTCCCTCGGACGCGGCTCTGATGATGCAGCTGGGCTGCGACGGCAATTTCGTGGGGTCAGGAATTTTCAAATCCGAGGACCCTGGACGGATGGCCAAGGCCATCGTTGCGGCCACCACCTATCATGATCAGCCGGAGATGGTCGCCAAGGTTTCGGAAGGACTGGGAGAGCCGATGCGAGGTCTTGAGATCCCGGCCATCCCGAAGGATGAGCTCCTCGCTACAAGAGGCTGGTAGGCAAGCAAGCGGACCGGTCATCGGCGTGATGGCCCTGCAGGGAGCGTTCGAAGAGCACGTTCTTGCACTGCGCAAGTGCGGGGCGGTGGCTCGGCTGGTCAGGTCGGTTAATGACCTCGACGATCTTCAAGGCCTGGTGATACCGGGTGGGGAAAGCACCACCATGGCCACACTCATGGACCGGCTCGGCCTTTGGGAGTCCGTCCAGGCCGCGGTCAGATCCGGGTTGCCAACCCTCGGCACCTGTGCGGGTTTGATTTTGCTCTCGACCCGGATAGTCGATGGTGCGGCAGGGCAGCGGGGAATGGGAGCGCTCGATATCTCTGTCAAGCGCAACGGTTATGGCCGTCAGTCCGAGAGTTTCGAGGCTTCAATCGACTTGGACGGCGACTCCCATCCGTTTCCGGCCTGTTTTATTCGCGCTCCCAAGGTGATTGATTCGGGATCCGCCACGGTCATCGCTCGGCACCAGGGGGATCCGGTCGGCGTGCGCCAGGGGGCCGTCATCGGTCTCGCCTTCCATCCCGAGTTGAGTGATGATCTTCGGTTACATCGCGAGTTCCTGCGCATGCTCGGATGAAGGTTCGAACCGCCAGCCTGCGCGATCTGGGTCGGGTTGAGCAGCTCTATCACGCCGGGAGCCGGATAACCCAGGTGGAACCACCGGTGCGGCTGTGGTCCCTTTTCAGCCGCACCCTCTCCGCCCTGCTGCCGCTCACCGGTGAAAGCCTGCTTTTCGTGTGCGAGGACAGGGGCAGGGTGGCCGGGTTCATCCAGGCTTCCAGCCAGTCGGCCGCGGGCCCTGGTTCCAGCCGCCTTCAGGTCCTGAACCTCTGCCTTGGGGCCAGCCATGACGTACGGGTCGCCGGCGCGCTGGTCGATCACCTCTGCAACCAGTGTTTGGACCGGGGCGTACTGCGCCTTTTCGTCCGTCTGCCCCTGGATGACCCGCTCTTGCCGGTATTCCGCCAGAGCGGGTTCCGGCAGTACGCCACGGAGTTGATCCTGTACGCGGATGCCCCGGTTCAAAATGAGGCGCCGCCGCCACCGGGGCTGCGTCCTGTCCGCGGTCGCGATGACCGCATGGTGTATCACCTTTACCGCAAGGTCACTCCCATGGGGGTGGCCGGGGTGGAAGCACCAAGTTACCCTCATTGGAGAGCGCTCAAGCGCGACTGGGCCAGGCCTCCCCAGACACGAGGCCAAGAGGTTGAGCTGGTGGTCGATCGGGTTGAACTCGTCAGTTGGGCGCGGGTCAGGGTGAGTGAGGGAGCCCAGCCTCACACTCTCTCCTTCATGACCCTGCCAGAAGACGGAATGGCAGGAGAGATCGCCGATGCGGCTCTGGGCCGATTGGGCTCTGAGTGCGGTCCCACCTGGTCCAGCCTGCGCCACTATGACTCATTGATGATCGGTGCCCTTCTGGCTCGAAACTTCGAGATTCTGGTCCACCAAGCGCTGCTTGTGCGGGAGCTCGCGATACGGGCTCCCGTTCGAGAAAAAGGCTTGGTACCGTCCTTCGGATGAAGACCGGGGAGAACCTTTGAGCGAACCCATCGTAGATCTGAACCTACCCCCGGCTTGGGACGAAGAGGTAGAGCTTCTCGCCCAGGCGTTGCCGCCCGCCCTCTACCAGTCCCTGCATGATCGAATCGATCCAGCGGAGTTGCTGGAAATCGTCCTGGATCTCGGACGGGAGCCGGAGGCCAGGGTTCCGGGGAGGGAGGTGTTGCTTGACGATCGGCCGGTCAGCAGCAGCGATTTGGACTACGTCGCCGCCCGGGTGGGTCAGTTTGGGGAGGACAATCGAGCCGGCATCGAGCGCACCCTGCACCGCGTGTCGGCCATCCGCAATCGGTCGGGGCGGATCGTTGGGTTGACCTGTCGGGTCGGTCGAGCGGTCACCGGGACAGGCGAGATCATCCGGGATATCGTGGTAAGCGGCCAGAGCATTCTGCTGTTGGGGCGGCCCGGAATCGGTAAGACCACCATCCTGCGCGAGTGCGCCCGAGTGCTCGCGGATGAGTTGCGCAAGCGGGTGGTGATCGTGGACACATCCAATGAAATTGGTGGTGACGGGGATATCCCCCACCCGGGTATCGGGCGCGCCAGGCGTATGCAGGTCCGAACTCCCAGCCTCCAGCACGCGGTCATGATCGAGGCAGTGGAGAACCACATGCCCGAGGTGATCGTGATCGACGAAATCGGTACCGAACTGGAAGCGATGGCCGCCCGCACCATCGCTGAGCGAGGGGTCCAGCTGATCGCCACCGCGCATGGTCAGACGATTGACAACCTGCTCATCAACCCGACCTTGAACGACCTTTTGGGCGGAATCCAGAGTGTGACGCTGAGTGACGAAGAGGCGCGCCGCCGCGGCACCCAGAAGTCGGTTCTGGAACGCAAGGCTCCGCCCACCTTCGATGTTCTGGTGGAGATCCAGGAGCGGCAGCGGGTGGCCATCCACCAACCGCTCTCAGATGTGGTTGACGCCGCCTTGAGGGGCACCCTCCCACACCCCAAAATACGTATGCGAACTCCTGAGGGGCGGGTTGTTTCGAGCACCGAAGTCCACGAGCAATTGCCCCTGACTCAGCAGCCGCGCCGTCGCCGGCCCAATGCGATCTTCCCTTACGGGATCAGCCGTAACTACCTTGAGCAGGGCATCAGAGAGCTGGAATTGCCGGTGAGGGTGCTAGGCAACCTGGATGGGGCGGACATGGTGCTCACCCTCAAGAATTACTATCGCCGACGCCCGGACAGCTTGCGCCAAGCGGAGAACGCAGGGGTGCCGAT
>DASZFH010000083.1:0-2655 GCA_035939985.1 Candidatus Dormiibacterota bacterium | reverse complement strand
CGGCAGAGTGTCGGCCAGCAGATTGCCGGCCGACACTCCGCCCGATCTCGGTTAAACCAGTGCGGGCTCCTGGGCCAGTTTGCGGACAAGAGCCACCTCAACGGCAACCTTCACCGTCTCACTGACCAACAATCCACCCGCCTCCATGGCCTGGTTCCAGTTGACGCCGAAATCCTTGCGGTTGAACTCTCCGCTCACGTTTACAGCCACTCGCTCATTTCCCCAGGCGTCCTGGTCGATACGGCCTTCGACGGTCGCGCTCAGCTCGAGCGGCTTGGTCACGCCACGAATGGTGAGCTCGCCGGTGAGGGTGTAGACGTTTTCGCCTGCGGGAGTGACCCCTTCGAGCTTGTAGACGATCTCAGGGTGCTCCTCCGCCAGAAGGAAATCGCCCGAGCGAAGGTGGGCGTCTCTCTGCTCGACTCCAGTGTCGATGCTGGCTGCCTCGATGGTCACCACGCCCGTCGCGCCCAGCGGAGCACCGTCGGCGGACTCGACATATCCCGAGAACGTGCGGAACTTGCCACGAACGGTCGTGAAAAGCATGTGCTTGGCCGAGAACCCGATCTCGGTGTGGGCGGGGTCAATCTCGAATCGCTGCGCCATTGGAATTCTCCTATGTTTTCAATAGCCACTATCCTATAAGTAGCGGCCTTCGCTACCATAGCAGATATCGCTAAGTATTTGCAAGGACATATCCAAAAGTAAGCCCGATGACCTATACTCCACCTTGGAAATTCCAATGACAGGCTTTGATGAGGCGCATTGCCCTCGTTTTCAGTACGGTATGGAAGTCATCGGACGCCGCTGGACAGGCGCGATTCTGAACCTGATGCTGCATGGCGCCACCCGCTACTCAGAGATCAAGGAACGTATCCCTGGCCTCACCGACCGCCTGCTCAGCGATCGGCTGAAGGAACTCGAAGCGGAGGGCATCGTCGACCGCGTCGTGACTCCCGAAATCCCCGTCTCGATCCGCTACCACCTGACCGAAAAGGGCCGCGAGCTGGTTGACGTGCTCGATTCGGTCGGTCGCTGGACCACTCGCTGGGTGGAACTCCCCGCCGAGCAAATCGCCCAGGCCTAAACCAGAGCCCGACTCCGGGTCAGGTGCTCGGCGTCGCCCCGGGTATGGACGGTGGTGGTGGCGGCGCGGGCAGCGCCGGCAGGGCAGGAAGGCCCTGGCCACTGGTCGCGGGTGAGGGAGTCGTCCCGCTCACCCCCCCTGGGGCGGCCGGCATTGGCGGTGGACCTCCCCCGTGGGAGGAACCCCCGTTGGATTGGCCGCCGATGGAGAGCTGCAGGCTCGGGCCGCTGCCGTTGTTATTGGCCAGGCGGCCGAGGGCATCGAGATTGGGGAAGATGCCGACAGCTAAGATCAGAGCGATGGCCGCCGAGAGGGCCATTTCGAACTTGTGACGAAGGATGGGAGTCAGCATCATGTGATCCTGCACCACTATCCTCCGGTACCACCAGGCAAGCAAGGGGGCAAACCGACTCCGCAGACTGGGAGTTTCGCCTAGGTCACGAGCCATTGGGGGGACTATAGCCACCGATTCAGTCGGAACCGCGGAGCCCGGCTGCAATGGGTCAGCCATTAGACGGCGACGCTCCCGTCAGATGGAACCCAGACGCTCCTGGAGACGCTCGCGAAGACCGGCCAGCGGCACCCGCTCCTGCTCCATCGAGTCACGCTCCCGGATGGTCACGGCCTTGTCGACCAGGCTATCGAAATCGACCGTTACGCAAAACGGCGTCCCAATCTCATCCTGGCGCCGGTAGCGACGCCCGATGTTGCCGCCGGTCTGGTCATATTCCACCCGGAAGCTCTGGCGAAGGTCGGACTGAACGCCACGGGCGACGGAGATCAGATCCTCCTTCTTGGACAGCGGCATGACCGCGACCTGAACCGGGGCGACGTCGGGATGGAAGCGGAGAACGACGCGGGTGTCGCCCTTCACATCCTCCTCGTCATAGGCGTCGACCAGGCAAGTGATCATGATCCGGTCCACACCCGCGGCGGGCTCGATCACGAAGGGGATATAGCGCTGGTTGGTTTCGGCATCCAGATAGCTGAGGTCCTGCCCCGAGTGTTTCTGGTGCTGATTGAGATCGAAATCGCCGCGGTTGGCGATCCCCTCCAGCTCCCCCCAACCGAAGGGGAAGAGGTACTCGACATCAGTGGTGCCCTTGGAGTAGTGGGAAAGCTCATCCTTGTCGTGAGGTCGAAGGCGTAAGCGGTCCGGCTTGAGGCCGAGAACCTCGGTGTACCAGCGGTGGCGCTGGTCGATCCAATACTCATGCCATTGGACATCCGAATCCGGCTTGACGAAGAACTCCATCTCCATCTGCTCGAACTCACGGAGCCGGAAGATGAAGTTGCCGGGCGAGATCTCGTTGCGGAAGCTGCGTCCCTGTTGGGCGATCCCGAAGGGGACCTTGACTCGCATCGAATTGGTGATGTTCTTGAAATCGACGAACATGCCCTGGGCCGTCTCCGGTCGGAGATATACAGTCGCCGCATCCTCTTCCACCGGACCGATGAAGGTCTTGAACATGAGATTGAACTGGCGGGAGGAAGACAGCGGACCGTTGCAATCGGGACAGCGATCGCTGGTCAGATGGTCAGCCCGCCAGCGCTTCTTGCAGGTGCCC
>DASZFH010000082.1:0-3011 GCA_035939985.1 Candidatus Dormiibacterota bacterium | reverse complement strand
GGGCGATCAGCTGGCTGTACTGGGACCCAAAGTCAAGGACCAGAACGGTCTGCCTTCGCCCCAACGTTCCAGGCCCACTCGACTGGGCGGCCTCCTGCCCGGAGTGGGAGTTTTCAGATTCTCCCCGGGTGCGGATGCTCCTTTGGCTGAGGGATTGCGTCCCCAAATTATATGCTTCCAGGCCCGCGGTTACTCGGTCACCGCTGGCTGACCGAAGGACTGGCCAGGAGTGGCCGCTTCCAGCCTCAGGATTTGCCCATACCGACATGCTGAGATCGCTGCAAGACCTTTCCCTCTGAGGTTATGGCCGGAGCGATGACGAGTTCAACATGCTGGAATTCGCGGATGTCTTGGGCCCCGCAAACCCCCAACGCCGAGCGCAGTGCACCCGCAAAATTCTGGCTGCCATCGTCGACCCGGGCCGGTCCACTGAGAATTTCAGCCAGGGTTGCTTTGACTCCCACCTCAACTCGAGTACCGCGGGGCAAATTTGGGTCAGGCGTGGCCATCCCCCAGTTGAAACCTTGGGAAGCAGATTCGGAGGCTCCCGCCAGCGGGGTTCCCAACATCACGGCGTCAGCCCCACAGGCGAAGGCTTTGCAAACGTCGGCTCCGATTCGCATTCCCCCGTCGGTGATGACGGCCACCCGCCGGCCAGTCCGGCGCTGGACCTCATCCCTGGCCGCGGCTACGTCTGCCGTAGCCGTGACCTGAGGAACACCTACGCCGAGCACGCCTCGAGTGGTGCAGGCTGCCCCTGGGCCAACCCCGACCAGGATGCCGGCGACCCCGGTCTCCATCAATTCAATGGCGGTTTCATACTGGACGCAATTACCAACCACGACCGGGATCCGGGAATCCTTGCAGAGCCGCTCAAACGAAAGATGGGTGTAACTGCTTGATCGGTGGCGGGCGGTCAGTACCGTGCCCTGGACTACCAAAAGATCGGCGCCTGCTTCAAAGATGGTGTCCAGACGTTCAGCAGCTCGGGCCGGAATCGTCGAAACCGCGCACAGCACGCCGGCCGCCTTGATTTCCCGGATTCTCTGGGCGATCAGGTCCGGCTTGACGGGCTCCTGATACGCCTCTCTCAGAATTGCGTTGACCTCAGCCTTGGTAGCCGCGGCGATCTTGGCGATGATTGCCGCCGGATCCGAGTAGCGAGTTTGCACTCCGTCCAGGTTGAGGACCGCGAGTCCACCGAGCCGGCCCATCGCGGCCGCGAAGGGGACATCCACCACCCCGTCCATGGCCGAGCCAAAAAATGGAATGGGAAGCTTGATCCCCGCCATCTCAAAAGTGATGTCCACCTCGTCGGGATTGATCGTCAGCCTGCCCGGTGCAAGCGCGATCTCGTCGAACCCATAGGCTCGGCGGGCGCGCCGCCCAATCCCGATCTCGAGGCCGAGCGGCTGCTCGATCGCGGTGGTCATGAGTTGGGTTTTCAGGGTGTGTTTACTCCTAAGGCGGGGTCGATGGAACTGTCTCGGATTATACGCAGGGGCTAGCCGGGACAAGCATCAAGCGGAGACAACCTGGCATGATGCGGTGATATGTCCACGCTGGTGTTGATCCACAGCCCCCTGGTCGGACCGATGACCTGGGAGGCGGTTGCCTCCGAACTGGAGATCATGGGGCCCAAGGTGATCGTTGTCTCACTTCCGGATTCCCGCCGCCTAAAACCGCCATATGGGCCAGCCTTCGCGACCGCGGTGGCAGATTCGATGAGTCACCTCCCCGCATCCGAGTCGGTGATCCTGGTCGGTCACAGCAACTCCGGACTGCGGCTGGCCACGTACGGACAGGCGGCCACCCGCAAAGTGGACGGCTACATCCTGGTCGACAGCGGCATACCAGGCCAATCGGCTGACCCTGAGGCGCTGGCAATCGCTCGGCGGCAAGCAACCAAGGGCCAAGTACCGAGCTGGTCGGACGAGGTGCTCCGATTCGAGATTGCCAGTGATCTCCTACGCGCCACCTTCGGGGCGCAACTCCCCTCGGCTTGGCCCCTAGCACTCTTTGAAGAGGAAATTCAGAAAGTCAAAGGATGGCCGGACGCTCCATGCGGATACCTGGAGCTGACCGACCAATATCCAGACTCGGTCGACTACGCCTATGACCAAGATTGGGCCCTCGCCGAGGCGCCGGGCACACATTTCGAGATGCTGAACAGCCCCGCCACGGTCGCCGAAGCATTGCTGGACCTCCTCGATCAGATGGAAATCGACTGGGAGCAGTAAAACCAAGAACTCTTGGTGAGGAACGGTCCGACTCAATTCGGTTGAACTCCTCCCACATTTCTCTTTGGTCTCGCCCCGGCTCGGCGGCTCACGGTCGTCATGCGACTCGCGACTATCCTTATCGAGTCATGTATCGGACGCTTGAGTATTTGCGGGGTATCGCTCCCGACGAATGTCGGCGACTGCGGGGTCTTGGCGTCCAGCACAGCAACCAGTTGCTGCACTTCCTCACCCTCGACATCGATCGCCGCAAGGTCAGCCGGAAGACTGGGATTCCCGCCCCCCGACTCCTTCAGCTAGCCCGCCAATGCGCCCTTCTTGAGATCTCCGGAATCGATCGTCATCTCGATGTCGTTCACCGACTCGGCATCGACGGGCTCAAAGCTCTGAAGGCCGAAGATGCCGGTGCACTTCATGATCGGCTGAGATCCGCGTTGGGCCCGGTGGCAGCTCCCCAGCTGACGACTGTCGAGTATTGGATCAGTCAGGCACGATCGATTGACATCCTCGAAGAAGACGTCCCAGCGGCTTCCGAGGACAGCCCTAGCCTAGTCCGCTAGAGACCCGGCCGAGTCTCTAGGAACTCCTCCCTCGACCGCGGATCGGATGTGTTGGCTGATCACGTCCAGTTCTGCTCGGGCCGGGATCTGTTCGTAGTCAGGCGGGAAAGTCAGGCCAAACCCGTCACCGCTGTAACGCGGAATCACATGAACGTGGAAATGGGGCACATCCTGGAATGCGGCCTCCCCGTCGGGGACCAGAAGATTGACC
>DASZFH010000081.1:0-2219 GCA_035939985.1 Candidatus Dormiibacterota bacterium | reverse complement strand
TATGGCCACGGTCGAAAAGCGGATCGAAACTTTGGAAAAAGAGGCCCGGGTTGGCAAGAAGGAGTCAGCGGCCGACCTGGAGATCCTGCGGCAGGCCAAAGGCCATTTGGACGCCGGCCAGCCGCTGCGCAGTTTGGCCCTTGACGAGGCTGGCCGATCGGCATTGGCGCCCGTCTTCCCGGTGAGCTTGAAGCCGGTCGTCTATGTGGCCAACGTCAGCGAAGACCTGCTCCCGAGCGGCGGGGAATTCGGCGACCGGGTCCGCAAGCTGGGAGCCACGGATGGTGCGGCGGTGGTGGTGCTGAATGCCGCTTTGGAATCGGAGTTGGCGGAACTGGACGCGGCCGAGGCTACCGAATATCGGAGCAGCTATGGCCTCACGGTCGATGGCGCTCAAGCGGTTGCCGCGGCCGTCTGGGCGGCCGCGGGGTTGATCACGTTTTTTACGGCCGGCGAACCCGAGGTGCGGGCCTGGCCTGTCGTCGCCCAGGCGTCGGCCCCGGTGGCGGCCGGCCGGATCCATTCTGACTTTGAAAAGCACTTCATTCGGGCTGAGGTGACCTCGGTCGCCAACCTGCTCGAAGCGGGGTCGATGGAGGCTCTGCGATCTGCCGGACGGCTGCGTGTCGAGGGCCGCGAGTATTTGGTCCAGGATGGTGACGTGGTCTTTTTCCGAATCGGAAAATAAACCGACTCAACTGGGATACCGGGTGAGCCTCCGGCCATTACGATATGAGCCCCCCAATGCCCGAAATCAGGTTTAGTCCATCCCATATCTGGGCCCGCATCGATGGCGACACCGCTGTCCTTGGACTGTCCGATTACATCCAGGATCAGCTGGGTGACATCACATCGCTGCAGCTTCCCGATATCGGCGATGTCCTGCGCGCCACCCGGCGGATGGGGGAGGTGGAGTCGGAGGATGCGACCTCGCCGCTGGAGGCTCCGCTGACGGGCGAGGTGATCGAGGTCAACCCCGAGGTGCTGGGGTCGCCCGACCTGGTCAACAGCGATCCCTTCGAGGCGGGTTGGCTGATCAAGCTCAAGTTGGACGATCCGGCGGAGCTGGAGCAGCTGATGTCTGAAGAGGAATACGCGGAGTTGACGACCGAGGTCTAGGCTCGACGCGCCCCTTCAGTCGCCGGCAGCTCGACGCCCCCCTCAGTCGCCTGGCGGCGACAGCCCCCCTTCGGGGTTGAGCAGGCCCCCTCAGTCGCTTGGCGCTCGACGCCCCCCTCTCCGGCGCTAGCGCGCCTCCTCTCCCGCTAGGGGAGAGGAGCTAAGTGCTTGACAAGGTCTAGATGCGGGGTAAGATAGATGGACAGGACACAACATTTCGTACCCAACGTTCCAGCGCGTTGAGTCCTTGCCGAAGGCTGCAGGCAGGCGGACCCAGTAATCGTCCGCCCCCACGATCCCGCAACCACGCAACGCAGCCTGCCTGCGCTGGCCTTCGGTATGGCTGAGTCGATACCCGCATACAATGCGGGGTATGGCTCGTAAGTCCAGGCGCCGCCCCCCAGTTCGCACTCGTCCCGTTGCTGCCGGTGACGCCCCGGTGGCTCCGCCTTCAACCACCGCAACCGGTGGGGGTAGCAGCGCGATGGTGAGGGCGGTGGAGATGTCGCTCTCGGGCCGGCCTCAGCCCCGTCGGGGGTCCGGTCGGATGGTTCTCGATAGTGGAGACCCTGGCATCCCCCTGGATCGAGTCCCTTACTTCGTGCCCGATCTGCGACGGGTGGCCGTGGTTGGAGTCGCCATGTTGGTGCTCCTGGTCGCGGGTTCCTTCCTCATCCCCACTTTCGTAAAGTAGCCCCAACCGCCGATCTCGGCGATCCGGCGAGACCCCCTCGACTCCTATAGTCAACCGGTGAGGGTTCTGCTATTCACTGGTAAAGGGGGAGTGGGGAAGACCTCAGTCGCCTCCGCCTCCGCACTCGCTTGCGCTAAGGCCGGCCACAAGACCCTGATCATGAGCACCGACCCGGCTCACTCTCTGGGCGACTCCCTCGACATCGAACTTGGGCACACTGTCCAGGAGGTTGGGCCCAACCTCTGGGCTCACGAAGTCTCCTCGCTCCATGAGATGGAACGTCACTGGGGCAAGCTTCACGAGTACGCCGCCAAGGTCTTCGCCACCCAAGGATTGGATGACGTGATCGCGGAGGAGGTGGCCAATCCGCCCGGGATGGACGAAGTCGCATCTCTGATGTGGATCA